>NZ_JASCOY010000066.1:0-29413 GCF_029960075.1 Pseudomonas sp. PS02290 | reverse complement strand
ACCGTGAATGCCGGCAGGTAAAGATTTCAGCTCGGGGGTAAACACCAGGCCGTAAGCGGTCTCGCTGATAGTGACCTCGCCAACAGGCTGTGGGGCGCCGTCGGCGCTCACCAGGTTCATTGGGATATTGAGCGACGCCGCCTGAGCGCTCACCGAAAATGCTCCAATCAGGCCAAGCCACAAAGCGGATTTCATAGACACCTCATTCAGTTTGTCAAAAGAAGGGCAGGACAGCTGCGCGAGCGTGTCACCCTTCGCTGGGAGAGAGCATAGACAAGGTATCGAGATTGCGACGGTAAACAAACGTAACCAATTGAATCCGAAAGCTTTGAACTTGCCTCCCGGGCTTAGGGTGTATATATTCCCCACTCTTGTCGGCAGGCCTCGCGACATGGCTCGCGAAGGTCGAGGTTGATATGTGCTACCGCCCTGATGGTGAAATTGGTAGACACACCGGACTTAAAATCCGTCGTCCGAAAGGATGTGCCGGTTCGACTCCGGCTCGGGGCACCATTCAGAATCAGGCGCTTACGGAGCAATCCGAAGCGCCTTTTTTGTCTCCAAATTTCCGCAATCGAGAATTCTTTCCGCAATTCACTTTGTGGAGGTGATTTTCTTGCCTTTTCGCTTCCTGATGTAATGCTCCGTCATGGCGACGGTGGTGTGTCCCAGCTGGTCTTTCGCCTGCAGGATGTCACTGCTTTCTGCCTTGTCCGTGCCTGCTTTGGCGCGAAGATCCCTCATCTGGAAGTCAGCCTTTGGCACCCCCGCAGCTTCCCTGGCATCATCGAAACGCTTGCGGAGGATGGCGGTGGTCACTGCCGCGCCTTCAATGGTGACGATCAACTTTGTCGACCTGACCTTTAGCGCAGCTTTGCGATCTGAAATGCGCTTCAGCACCACCTTCAGCAGACCTGCCACCTCCATACGCTGCATCGCCGCCGTCTTATTCTGCCGGATCGATAGGTAGCCACTGGCGATGTCTCGCTCGTCCATCTTGAGCACGTCAGCCATCCGTTGCCCAGTTAGATAAGCCAGGTCCATGGTGTCGCGCAACGGCGCGCAACCCTTCTCGTAGACGCTGGCAAAAACGTCATCCTCAATGTAAACCCTCCGGCCAGTTTCCTTGTGACCCTTAACGCCGGCGCATGGGTTGGCCAAACTCGTGTAGCCGTACTCCCTTGCGAAGTTCCAGATGGCACTCATCAAGGCTTTCTCGCGATTCGCCCTGATCGGCGCCTTCTTACCTCGTTCGCGCAGGTACTGCTTGATGTGCTGAGGCTCGATTTCGTCGAGTGGGCCGGGCGGCTCCACACAACCATGCAGTTGGCGTTGTCATGACCAAGTCGGTACATGAAGGGCAGTTCGATGCCCGCTCGTTCGACCATCGCCTTGCAGCCTTCCTTGCCAAGCTCGCGATCAATCAGCGGCGCTATTACAGCGCGATCAGGATTTCGCTCTCGGAAGGTGTTGAGTCGATCCTGCTCCTATGAGGTATAGCCGAATACCACTACGTCACTTGGCTGCTCCTAGGTGTCGAGGCGCCGGCGCTTGGACAGCTTGATGCAAGAGGCTCCAAACTGATTTTCCAGATAACGCTCGCGCTGGAAAGTTTGATGATATCGTCGCCGTATTTCGTGTCACACAAACCGTGATCGACCTGTCGAGCCAGGCCTCTCAGTCAGTAAGAAACCGCCGTTGGCTTCATGCTCGTTGGCGAAGAATCCACTTATGACGCGCGTCATGCTTGCAGGAGTAGCGGGACAGCGCTAGTTTCGTTGCCACTGCCGAGGCGGCGCCATAGCGAAACTTGCATACGATGCACGGTTTGTTCAACGATATAAGGTATCCTCCTCAAAACACTCGAATGCACAAAAGGAGTTTGATTCTTTGGTAGAAATCGAGAGCGTGACTCAGTTACTCAAAGTCGCCGCACCGGGCATCACCTGTCTATTTGCTCTCATTTCGTGTTTCTGTTGGATGCGGTCTGCGACAGCTCAAGTCCTCTTCCGTCCTGGAAATTACCCGCTGGGGACGAGTACGAGAGTTGAAAAAAACAAAAATGGCACCTTCGATGTGTATGCAACCGCAGAGCTTCAGAACCGATGGAATAAGTTAGCTGCAGCCTCTGCATCTATAGGTGCGTTCTTCCAGGCCGTCACTACTTACTGCACTTCCGTACCCTAGGCATTAGAGATTGTGCTCAAGGTTTAGGCCGATCTAACTCACTCTAACGACGCATGCCGGGTTAACCAAATCTATTCAGTGCGGCTTGTCGTGCACTCGCTAGTGGATATGCGCGCCGATGTGCTGCAGCAGCGCCAGTCAGGGAGCAGTTTGCTGTATAGCTTCCTGGGTAGGCAGTACGAGCATTCGGTCTAGTTCGATTAACAAACCGAGCACCCTTAGGTGTTCTACGTCGTCCATCCTACACCGGTGATACCGCTTATTTGATGAACTTTTGTACATAGCGCGTGCGACGGCTCGACATACTGCTGCGACTTCGCTGCGTCGGGTGAAGATCACCTCGACTGCAGCCCGATTCTCGACCAACACGCCGGCCGGCCTCTGGCTCACTGCCGCGATTGAGCCAGAGCATCCGACCAAGGATGATTGGGCGGTGCTGCATTGACTTGGGGGGCTATACGTAAGCTTGTGACGATCGTGGAGTGTATTTGGAGTCGGACCACATTTGCGACCGAGTAATCCTCCGCAGCACCGGGTCGATTGATCACAGCATTGGTCGCCATTGTTAATACTTGCACCTGCACACAAGCCGGTCGGCTGCATCCTCTAGATGCTCGCATTTTACGCAGAGGTGAGGTATTTAGGGTGAATCATTGAAGCTTTTCATCAAGCGAGGATCTGCTATGAGAATCACACCCAGTACAGGCAGCATTATTGCCGTAGGTGTTGTTGCCATAATTGTGACTTATATCTCTTATTTTATATTTCTGTTGACGGGTTATGGTCTTGGTGTTAAAGAGCTCTCGGGGGTTCGCAGCGGGACATTTGGAGACGCGTTCGGAACTCTAAACGCTTTGTTCTCAGGTTTGGCTTTCTCCGGAGTCCTGATAACTCTGTACTACCAAAGGAAAGACTTAGAAGCGAGTCAGGTTCAAAACAAAAAACAGCAGGCTGAGTCTCAGTTCTACAATATGCTGAACTTGCAGCAGCAGGTTATCCAGGGCTTTGATTTGCATCGGATGGGGGAACATGCCCACACAATACAGGGTAGAGATTGTTTTAGAGATTGGCAGCGAAAGCTTAGGGTAAGATATAGCGAGCTGATGTCGGCATCCAGAGAGGGACCCTCGATTGAAGCAGGTATAGAAGCCTACCAAAAGATATTAAAAGCACATCAAGGAGATTTGGGTCTTTACTTTCGGAGTACATACTCTGTATTTAGGTTTATCGACGGTGTTGAGGAAGACCAAAAAAAACACCTAGGTGCGGTAGCACGATCATTGATGTCGGACTATGAGCTGGTTTTCCTTTTTTACAACTGTTTGAGTCAAAAAGGAAAAAAGTTTAATCGTTTTGCGAATATGTATGCGCTATTTGATAACTTGGATGTGTCGCTTCTGCTCGATAAGGAACACATTATTCAAATTGATAAGGCTTCACTGGGGGATAACGACGAGGCGCATCAGATTCGAGACATGTCCAGGCCGTAGTGTCATCATCTCCGCGATCCTGACTATCAGTTTATCTCCAAAAGTGTGTACACCGTCCAGATCCTAAGTGTTGTGCAAAATTTAAACGCTGCGGCTCTTACAACTCCGCCACGGCCGCCTCCAGTTCGGCGGACCTGATCATGTTTTTTGCGCCTCAGGGCTTAGGCTGAAGCTGATCATGCCGCCACCTGCTTCAGCTCGCCGCAGTCCATGCTGAATGCGTCGCCGTGAATGAGGATCAGGTCGTCCCGCGATCCACGGTTCACGGTCAGTACCGAAAGCGGGGCGCGGCCTTCGTAAACCGCTTTCACCAGCGCCACAGGTCAGTGACTTTCGCCCCTAGTTTCGTTGGCTTCGGCGGCACTTTCCCCGATGGCGCTGCGGAGGCGACCCGCTGCACAGTCGGTTCGACTAAGTGCGCTGGTGGAGTAGGTGCCGGCGGCCCGGACACAACAGCTATAGCCGCCGTGCGCTCATCCGATTCTCGCTCCAGCCGCTGCGGCTCTTCCTGACAAATCTTCCCGGGTAAGATGGATAAGCTTTACGAGAGATCCATATGCTCGCATTTCCTAGCGGTTCTCTTATCAAAAAGCTATGATTCGCCTCAATCGCATGGAGCTCATCTAAGTATGGATACAAGTATTTGGTTCGAAAGCCTGCCGGAGCAGTGTCCACCAAGCGATGCATTCGAGCCTGAAGATTTCGTATGCTACCGACTCTGCCGCGGTGCCACGGCCACCAAGGAAGATTTCCTGTCCCACCGTGAGCTGTTGCCCAACAGTATCTTCAACGCGCCTGAGTGCATCGCGCGCGCCGTGTCCGTTCACAGTGAGCTCTCGGACAGCTTGAAGCTTAAGGGACTTCCTGCTCACCGGGAGAAGACAGTTTTTGAGCTTTGCCTATCACCAAAGCATGGAATGATCAAGAAAACAGGGAAAGCTTCACACTATTCTTGGTGGAGAAGTTCCAGTAGCGACCCCTTGTCATTTGCCAAAAAGAATGGAGGTCACGATGAAAGCGCTTAGCCTTGGCGTCGTGCTCCTAGATTATGATTATCCTCAAGTATTTTTGGCGACAGACCAGCTTGAAGGGATATTCGTTGGCATGGCGGTCGAAGAAACTGATACAGGGCCAAGATTCTTATGCGTCCCGATTTCTCGTCAGCGTGCGCTCTATCTGCAGACGGAACGCCTCGATCTACGCACGATATTTTCGGATCCGGAATCGGCTGAGTTTTATTGGCTTCAGCCTGTAGATTTTTTCAGTCCGATGACTGCTGTTCTAGCGCAGTTTGATAATTGTCCTACCAATCTTTTGCCAGATGCAGGTTTGCTTTTTAGTTCTGGACAAGATGAAGTGGTCGAAAAAGCTTTACAACTAAACGCACCCGTGGCCTACGCGTCGCTTTCGGTACCAGAATCTAAAACGGCAACGCGTATTCGTTCGGTCACTCTGGCAGGGTTCCTTGGCATTTACCAAAACGTCCTAAAAAATCTTGCTAGGTTCGAATCGAAACGAAATAGGCGGCCGATTGGGCGCTCTGAAGAACCCTACGCTGTTGACGTTGTGGGATTTGCGGCGGGATCTTTTACAGTTGAGATGATGGCGGGTGGCACCACTGATATTTTTGGCGACAATGCTGCATTAGCCATGGCTCTCACAAGCTTGAATCGGTTTCTAGATGGGCTTGATGATGAGTCTTTGACGCTTGAATTTCTTCAATCTGTCAGAGGTCATACGGCATCGTCGTTGATTGGCCTTCTCGATTTCCTTAGTGAAAATAACTGCCCCTTAAGTCATTCATGGGCATCCCCAACTCGGGCAACTTCCTCTGTTCCCAAAACGAGTATGGCGTCAATAAGGCGAGTTCTTGAGCTGTGCAGTACTCGTGGCGATATTGGTGTTGAAGACGTTGTGCTCACTGGTTTAGTGGAATCTGCTGACAGACGCCGTAGCAGTTGGAGAATCTCAAGTGATACAGATACATATAGTGGTGATTTACACCCCTTATATGACGTGGATCTATCAGGGATAGTTATTGGCGGACGGTACAAGTTTTTTTGCGAGGAGCATGTGGAGTTGCTTGGCACTGGGAAAGAACTGACAAAGTTAAGGCTTAAGCGGATCCAGCACTTCCCCATTGTCCTCTCGGATGGCCCAGATAAAGAACGCTAAGGAGCTGGTCAATGCCCTGCACCGCGCTGGGTTTTCTGCACCTAATGAGCCCGAAAGATACTAGTGTGCAAAATCCCCCAATAGAGTGATTTCAGTTCGATCCACGCGTATATTTGCAAATCAATTGTCTGCTTTTGAAAGAATTGTATACCCAGGGCGAGCTAGTCAGCCCCGCAAAATCCAGCAAAGCATGAATTGTAGGAGGCAGCCTTATCAAGGCGGTCATTTAGTACCTGCGCTGAATCTCCGTCGGTATATGATCGCAGCTATCGTAACAATGCCTGTCGAAATAAAGAGTACTTGCAGAGCCGAGCTCAGAGATATATGCCAATTGATGGCCGCGCTATCAGATCTGATTGCGTTGCCCTTCTGAAGTGATGACACTTTCTGTTCCGGAAAATCAATCGAATACTTCCCTGTGCGCCGATTATCAGACGATTAAAACGATCTGAGAAATTTTATAGAGAAAGGCGAGGCTGCTCCCACTGCTCCCACTGCTGCCGCCGCAGCAGTGCTGAGCCACTATTCAGGATTTATCTCCCAGTTCTGGTTTACTTGTCTAAGGTATTTGTCGTGTTTTGTTTATTTCTTTTTGCAGGTTTCGGTTGATCGGGTGGAGAAGGTGGTGCGCTAGCAACCTTGCCTTCGGATTTAATCTTCTCCTGTTTGAATTTAAACACTCTCCGGTCATGGTCCGCGAGAAATTCGGAGCCGAACTTTGTAATCGCGTATCTTCGGTACTGAACTCCTGCAACCTTCTCATTTTCCACAAGTCCATGAACCTGGAGCTTTGGGCATACGTTGAAGTAAAAGAACGCTTCTAAGTCGCTACCACTGGCCGCATTGGTAACACCGCTTATAAGAGTATCCCTATTGCCAACGAAGATGTTGAAAAGATTGCTGCTCGCGTCCTTCCCATTGTTTATCTTGGCTGGGATTTTGATATCTATAGATTTCATCATATTGGTAATCTCTACAAAGTTGTCCGCTTGGCTAGTGCGGTTAGAGATGGCTTTCTTTTCCTGCTCAGCCAGTGTTTCTTTAAGTCTCTGGTTTTCATCGGATAGTTTTTTTATTTCTTCAAATAGGGGCTTGGTATCGACTATTTCGTCCGCCCGCACCCACCCTTTTAGCTCTCTGCCGGATGCGAAATCGGAAAGACTTTCGTGAACTGCCAACCGGATGTCTTTTTCATCATCGAAAAATGATGAGATATTGCTCAAAACCTTGGTTCTAAACAATTTTAGCGCTTGAGGGTGTTCTTTTTCGAAAAAGGTTGTGCCATTCGCCTTTATTTTCAGCTCAAGAGACGGTTCTGTAATAACTACAGCGAAAAGGGGCTTGTCTTGCTCGACGGCATAGTCGTATTCCAGCTCTGTATAGCTGATGCCAGATATTGGCTCGATGGAGCCATATCGTCCACCTAATATCAGCATGTAAGCATCGGACTCATCAATCCATTTTTTTATTGTATCCATTTGGGACTTGTCGCCGGCAGTGAAAAGCTCCATGCCAGCTGGAATGTGCCCAGCTTTTAGAATGGCACTAACGGCTGCTTGACGTTCTGATATTAGATCTAAAAAAGTACTTGATACAAAAACCTGTAACTTACGCTTCATCACGTTGTTTCGTCCATGGCAGGTGAATGATACCAATGCAAAGCTACTATTTCGCTATCCTGGCGTCTACAGCAAATTCCCCGCCGGCACTCCGCTCCACCCGTCTGTACAAAGGTTGTCCCCGCCTCGACCTTTGTGGGGCGATGATAGCCCGCGTCAAGTACGGGCTGTCAGGTCGCGTGGCCTTGGCGTAAAGCCTTAGCTGGAACTCGCATTTTTCGATTGCCAAGCGATAACAGTTCGCGTTTTTAAAACCCTTAGTTTGCATCCCTTTTAGGTGAAGCAAGTGGTTCGGGCGTGCCACCTCCACCATGGGTGTTAGGATAATGGGTTACAAGCACTCGGCTCATACCAGATGACATCTCTAAATTGACTAGAGCATGGTGATCATAAGAAAGTTTGGGTTAGGTCGGCAGAGGGGTGGAAAATCATTCCACAGTTGATTTGCCTCACTTAAAAACAAAGGACTGCGCGGACGCCGAGTTGCACAAATTGACGGTCGAAACCGACCCTAACGTTTTGGAATATATAGCTTTACGCGCGGACTTAAAATCCGTCGTCCGAAAGGATGTGCCGGTTCGACTCCGGCTCGGGGCACCATTCTGAAAAAAGGCACTTGAGAGCAACCTCAAGTGCCTTTTTCGTTTCACCCCCTCAAAACCTTCCGCAAAAACGGCGCCGTCCGGCTCTCTGGCACGTCCGCAACCTGTTCAGGCGTACCACACGCCACAACATTCCCACCCTTGTCCCCGGCCCCCGGGCCGATGTCGATCACCCAGTCACTCTGGGCAACCACGCGCATTTCATGCTCCACCACCACCACGCTATGCCCTGCATCCACCAACGCATTCAACTGCGTCAGCAGCCTATCCACATCCGTCGGATGCAGGCCCGTGGTCGGCTCATCGAGCACGTACAACGTGGCGCCACGCTGACTGCGCTGTAGCTCCGTCGCCAGTTTGATGCGCTGAGCCTCACCGCCGGACAGTTCAGTCGCAGGCTGACCGAGACGCAGATAGCCCAGACCAATATCACGCAGTACCGTCAGCGAACGCAGCACGCCGGGTTGTTCGGCGAACACGTCCACCGCTTGTTCAACCGTCAGCTGCAGCACGTCGGCGATGCTCAAACCATTCCATTTGATGGCCAGGGTGTCCGGGTTGTAGCGCGCGCCGTGGCAGGTTGGGCAGGGCGCGTAGACGCTGGGCATGAACAGCAACTCAACGCTGACAAACCCTTCGCCTTCGCACACCGGGCAGCGGCCTTTGGCGACGTTGAACGAGAACTGTCCGGCGTCGTAGCCGGCCTTCTGCGCATCGGGCGTCGCGGCGAACAGTTTGCGCACGTTGTCGAACAGCCCGGTGTAGGTCGCGAGGTTGGAGCGCGGGGTGCGGCCGATGGGTTTCTGGTCGACCTGCACCAGACGCTTGATCGCGCTCAATCCGCCAGCGATGTGCCCGCCGGTGGGTTGCGGCGCGTCGTCTTCGAGGCTGGATTCTTCCGCTTCGACTTCCGCGACCGGGCGTCCCAACTCCGCGCCCACCAGTTCCAGCAGCGCTTGGCTGACCAGGCTTGATTTGCCCGAGCCGGAGATGCCGGTCACGGATGTGAAGCAGCCCAGCGGAAACGCTGCGCTCAGTTCGTTGAGGTTGTTGCGGGTGATGCCTTCCAGGCGCAGCCAGTCAGTGGGCTGCCTTCTTGCGGCGCGCAACTCCGTGTGTTCGGCGAACAGATGCCGCCGCGTTTGCGACGCCTCGATTTCGGCCAGGCCTGCGGGAGGGCCGCTGTACAGCACGTGCCCGCCATGCTCGCCGGCAGCGGGGCCGACGTCGATCAGCCAGTCGGCGCGGCGCATGGTTTCCAGGTCATGCTCGACGACGAACAGCGAATTGCCGGACGCCTTGAGCTGCTGCAGCGCTGTAAACAGGGCTTCGCTGTCCGCCGGGTGCAGACCCGCCGACGGCTCGTCCAGCACGTAGATCACGCCGAACAGTTGCGAGCCTAGTTGTGTCGCCAGGCGCAGGCGCTGCAATTCACCCGACGACAGCGACGGCGTGCTGCGATCCAGCGCCAGGTAACCGAGCCCCAGCTCGGTGAGGGTGCTGACCCGCGCCAACAGGTCTTGAGCAATGCGCTGAGCGGCGAGGCGCTTCTCGACAGACAAATTCGGTGTCGCCCGTACATCGGGGGCGGCGTCGTGGGCCGAACCGCCTGCCGTGACGCGCTTTTTTTTCGCTTTGGCCATTTGCTCGCGATCCAGCACAGCGCTGTCGCGATCTTCATCATCGAAGACGCCGGCTGCCACGGGGCGCAAGACCTCGGCCAGCCGCAGCAGTGGCATCTGCGCCAGCTCGCCGATGTCGAGGCCGGCAAAGGTCACCGACAGGGCTTCACGCTTCAGGCGTTTGCCATCGCACAACGGGCACGGGCTGCCGCGCATGAACCGCGAGACGCGCTTTTTCATCAGCGCGCTCTGCGTGGTGGCGAAGGTGTGCTGCACGTAGCGGCGGGCGCCGGTGAAGGTGCCCTGGTAGCTCGGCTCGACCTTGCGCTTGATCGCGAGACGCGTCTCTTCAGGCGTCAGGCCGGCGTAGACCGGTACGTTGGGCTGTTCGTCGGTAAACAGAATCCAGTCGCGATCCTTTTTTGGCAGGTCGCGCCACGGGGTGTCGACGTCGTAACCCAGCGTCACGAGGATGTCGCGCTGGTTCTGACCGCCCCAGGCCAAGGGCCATGCGGCGATAGCGCGCTGGCGGATGGTCAGCGAATCGTCCGGCACCATCAGTTCTTCGGGAATCTCATAGACCCGGCCCAGGCCATGGCACTCGGGGCAGGCGCCCTGGGGCAGGTTGGGCGAGAAGTCCTCGGCGTAGAGCATGGGTTGGCCCGGCGGATAGGTGCCGGCGCGGGAATAGAGCATGCGGATCAGGCTGGACAGGGTGGTCACGCTGCCGACCGAAGAGCGCGTGCTCGGCGTACCCCGTTGCTGCTGCAGTGCAACGGCGGGCGGCAGGCCTTCGATGGAGTCGACGTCGGGCACGCCCACTTGGTCGATGAGGCGTCGGGCGTAGGGCGCGACGGATTCGAAATAGCGGCGCTGGGCTTCGGCGTACAGGGTGGAGAACGCCAGCGAGGATTTGCCCGACCCCGACACGCCGGTGAACACCACCAGCGCGTCGCGGGGGATGTCGACGTCCACGTCCTTGAGATTGTGCTCGCGGGCACCGCGAACCCGGACGAATCCGGGACGGTCGGCATCTACGGTGAAGGAAGAAGGGCGGGCGTCGTCTGTCAGGTGCGGCGGTGTGGTCATGGGTGAGGCCTTTGAATCCTGAAATGCAAGAACGGGTTTACTCGGCGAGGGGCACCTTGGGGGTGTGCCCGGCGTCGTCGTGGTCGCCGCCGGTCAGCGGCTCGTCTTCACGCACATCGTCGGTGCGGTCGCGGTCGTCGGCCACGTCGGCAGGGCGCGCGTCCGGGTCATTGAGTTTTTCACCCGGGATGTGAGCGTCGTGGTTGGTCATGCTGTTTCTCCTGTCAGTTCTTCGGATGCTTCACGAATGACCTCGGCGGCCTGCAGGCCCTGGAGGAAACCGGCCAGCGCCACTTCTTCCAGACGCAGGCCCTTGCGCTGGCGGATGCGCGGCAGCTTGGCCAGTTCGCCCATGGCGAAGGCTTCCAGCACGGCCGGGTGGATGTAGCACTTGCGGCAGACGGCCGGGGTGTTGCCCAGCAATCGGGCGACTTCCTTGACCATGGACACGACGTGTTTCTTCGCGTCCGCCTCCGGTTCCCAGTGCAGCTTGCGCAGGGTCGCCAGGGCCATCGCGCTGCCGGCCCAAGTGCGGTAATCCTTGGCGGTGAAGTCAGCGCCGGTCAGTGTGTGCAGGTACTGGTTGATGTCGTGGGAAGAAACGGTATGCCGCTGGCCGTCGTCGTCCAGGTACTGGAAGAGGTTCTGGCCAGGTAACTCCATGCAGCGTTTGATGATATTCGCCAGGCGTCGGTCGGTGACGCTGAGCCGGTGCTCGACGCCGCTCTTGCCACGAAACTCGAAGTAGATCTTGCTGCCCTTCACGTCGACATGTTTGTTACGCAGCGTGGTCAGCCCGTAGGAGCGGTTGTCCCGGGCATACTGGCTGTTGCCGATACGGATCAGCGTCTGGTCCAGCAATGATAGCACCGCTGCCATGACCTTCTCGCGGCCCATGCCGGGTTTGGCCAGTTGCGTTTCCAGCTGCTTGCGCACCTTGGGCAGCGCCTGGCCGAAGGCGATCATCCGCGAGTATTTGTTCTCGTCGCGGATCTCGCGCCAACGCGGGTGATAGCGGTACTGCTTGCGCCCGCGGGCGTCGCGGCCAGTGGCTTGCAGATGGCCCTGGCGGTCGGCGCAGATCCACACGTCGCTGTAAGCCGGGGGGATCACTAGCGCGTTGATGCGCTTGATCTCGTCCTCGTCGCGGATGCGCTGGCCGTCGATGTCGAAATAGGCGAACTTGCCGCGCAGGATCTTGCGGCTGAATCCGGGCTGGCTGTCGTCGACGTAGTGCAGATCTTTGGGCAGGTCTTCGCTGTGAATTGTGTCCGGCATGAAAGGCAGTCCTGAACGCGGGGTCTTTTTGCATTGACCGTGGCGCTGCGCAGTCGTGCCGAATAATTGCGTTCTGACGAGTGCGATGGATCGGGCCTAGGCCAGCAGCGCCACCGACTTGATCTGCGCCCACAACCGTTGACCGGCTGCCAATTGCAGCTGATCCCTGGAATAGCGGGTAATCCGCGCCAGCAGTGGCGAGCCGTCGGCATCCAGGCGCACCAGCACATGGGCGGTGTTGTCAGCGGCGATCTCTTCGATGACCGTGACCGGCAGGCGATTGAGGATGCTGCTTTGAGCGTCGGGTTGCAGACTCAGGCTCACATCCCGCGCCTGCACTTTAAGGCGCAGCGGCTTGCCGGGCAGCAACGCCGAGTGGGCGACGCGGATGCTCAACTGGCTACGCGGCAGTTGTACGGTGATGAGCTGGTACGCAGCGTCATAGGCTTGAACGGTTCCCTCGATGACCACGCCCGCGTCGTCACCCATCGCCAGTGGCAGATCCAGCCGCGCCAGGGTTTCGCCGATGGGGCCGCTGGCCAGTGCTTTGCCGTCGCTGAGCAGCACCAGATGATCGGCCAGTCGAGCCACTTCATCCTGGGCGTGACTCACGTAGATCACCGGAATATCCAGCTCGTCATGGAGGCGTTCGAGGTACGGCAGGATTTCGCTCTTGCGTTGCGCATCCAGCGCCGCCAGGGGTTCGTCCATCAACAGCAGGCGCGGGCTGGTCAGCAACGCCCGGGCGATACCGACCCGCTGACGCTCGCCGCCGGAGAGTTTGTCGGGCGCGCGGCTGAGCAGATGATCGATGCCCAGCAATGACGTCGCTTGTTGCAGCGTGATACGCCTGTCGCGCTCGGGGATGCGCTTGAGGCCGAAACGCAGATTGCCCTCGACGTCGAGGTGCGGAAACAGGCTGGCTTCCTGGAACACGTAGCCCAAGGGGCGTTTGTGTGGGGGGAGAAAGAAATGGTTGGCGCTGTCCTGCCAGACCTCGCCGTTGACACGGATATAACCGTCGGCTGCCTTTTCCAGCCCGGCGATGCAACGCAGGCAAGTGGTTTTGCCAGAACCGGAATGGCCGTAGAGCGCCGTGACGCCGCGACCGGGCAGATTGAGGTCGACGTCCAGAGCGAACTCGGCGTAGTCGACCTTGAAGCGCACTTCAATGTTCGCGCTCATGCGCCGCTCCACGCCGAACGCGCCTTGCCGCTGGAGTACAGCGCCAGCAGCACCACAAAGGAAAACACCAGCATCGCCCCGGCCAGCCAATGGGCCTGGGCGTATTCCATGGATTCGACGTGGTTATAGATTTGCGTGGACACGACTCGGGTTTTCTCCGGGATGTTGCCGCCGATCATCAGTACCACGCCGAACTCACCCACGGTGTGAGCGAAACCCAGAATCGCCCCGGTGATAAAGCCAGGGCGCGCCAGCGGCAGGATCACCGAGAAGAACGTGTCCCAAGGGCCTGCGCGCAACGTGGCCGCCACTTCAAGGGGGCGCGGGCCGATGGCGGCGAAAGCGTTCTGCAACGGCTGCACCACGAACGGCAGGGAATACAGCACCGAGCCGATCACCAACCCGGTGAAACTGAACGTCAGCGTGCCGAGCCCCAGGCTCTGGGTCAGTTGCCCGACCGCGCCGTTCGGCCCGAGCAACAGCAACAGATAAAAGCCGATCACCGTGGGCGGCAGCACCAGGGGCAGGGCGACCACCGCGCCGATCGGGCCTTTCAGCCAGGAGCGGGTGCGCGACAGCCACAGCGCGATGGGCGTGCCGACGATCAGCAGAATCACGGTGGTGAGGGACGCCAGTTTCAGCGTCAGCCAGATGGCCGCGAGGTCGGCACTGCCCAGCAGCATTTACAGCTGGTACCCGTAGGACTTGATGATTGCGGCGGCCTTCGGGCCCTTGAGGTAGTCCATCAGCGCCTTGGCGGCGGCGTTGTCCTTGCCCTTGTTGAGGATCACGGCGTCCTGCTTGATCGACTCATGCAGGTTGGCGGGCACGATCCACGCCGAGCCGCCGGTCAGCTTGCCGTCCTTAAACACCTGGGAGAGGGCGACGAAACCCAGCTCGGCGTTGCCGGTCTGCACGAACTGATAGGCCTGGGCGATGCTCTGGCCTTCGACGATCTTGCTTTTGGTCGCGTCAGTCAGGCCCAGTTTGTCCAGGGTCTGAGTGGCGGCGAGGCCGTAGGGTGCAGCTTTCGGGTTGGCAATGGACAAGTGCTGGAATTTGCCGTCCTTGAGCACTTGGCCTTTGTCGTCGACGTAGCCGTCTTTGGCCGACCATAGCGCCAGGGTGCCAACGGCATAGGTGAAGCGCGAGCCTTTCACCGTCTCGTTTTCGCTCTCAAGTTTTGCCGGAGTGGTGTCATCGGCGGCGAGGAAGACTTCGAACGGCGCGCCATTTTTGATCTGGGTGTAGAACTGGCCGGTGGCGCCGAACGAGGCCACGAGTGTATGGCCCGTATCCTTTTCGAAATCCGTGGCGATGGCCTGGATCGGCGCGGTGAAATTGGCCGCGACGGCCACCTGGACTTCATCGGCAAACGCTGTGCCCGAGGACAGCGCGACAAAGGCGACGGCCAGTGAGGTGAGGGTGAAGCGATCTGAAACTGCGCGCATGGAACGGCTCCGGGGTGGCGAACGGGAGTGAGAGAGAACGCCAACCGGACGCCGGTCAAACGCTATGCAGCGAAATATATAGCGACTCTTCCCCGCGCGGAAGCCGGATCTTGCCGCGCTGCGTTTTTAAATCGGCGGGTTGATCACCGGCTCAGCGCCCGGCCAGCCGTTCCAGGGCGCCGATGGCCAGCGTCCGGGTAAGTTCTTCCGCCGACAGCGAGTGCTTGATGCCCACTGCCTGACCCGCCCAGAGGTTCATGAAACCGTCGTCGCCCCGGGCTTCGGCCTTGCTGCGCAGCGGCATCAACGCACCGCCGGCCGTGGGGAAGGCCGGCGCGGTATCGGCCATGGGTCCGATGTCAGCCATGATGCGGTTGACGATGCCCCGGGCCGGGCGACCGGTGAAAATGTTGGTGATGGCGGTCTGGCTGTCCTGCGCTCGGCTCAGTGCTGCCTGATGCAGCGCGGAAGTCTTGGCTTCCGGGGTAAACAGATACGCGGTGCCGATCTGAACCGCTGACGCGCCGAGCATGAACGCAGCGGCAATCCCGCGACTGTCGGCAATGCCACCGGCCGCGATGACCGGAATCCTCACGGCATCGACAATCTGCGGCACCAGCGCCATGGTCCCGACCTGGGTGTGAAGCTGATCGCTGAGGAACATGCCGCGATGCCCTCCGGCCTCGTAGCCCATGGCGATGATCGCATCGCAACCCCGCGCTTCGAGCCAAATCGCTTCTTCAACCGTGGTTGCAGAAGACAACACCTTCGCGCCAGTCGCCTTCACCCGCGCCAGCAGCGCAGCCTCGGGGAGACCGAAATGGAAGCTGACCACTTGAGGCTTCAGTTCTTCGATCAAGGCGCAGGCCGCTTCGTCAAACGGTGCGCGGTTGGACGTGGGCGTCGGCGCGTCGAAGTCTGCACCCAGTTCGTCGTAATAGGGCTTGAGCAGGTTTTTCCAGTCGGCATCCGCCTGCGGATCGGCGGGCGGAGTCGAGTGGCAGAAGAAATTCAGGTTAAGCGGCGCGTGAGTGCTCGCGCGTATTCGCGCCACTTCTTCGCGAATCTGCGCGCGGGTGAGCATGGCGCAAGGCAGCGAGGGCAGGCCGCCCGCTTTGCCGACGGCGATGGCCATTGCCGAGCCGGACGCGCCGGCCATGGGCGCTTGGAGGATGGGCAGTTCGATGTCCAGCAGTTTGAGCAGGCGGGTGTCGGGCCAGGCGATCATCGGCAGAGTCTCCATAGCGAAAAGGCTGTTAAAAAGCAGCATTTGAAAAGTTGCGGTTGATTTAATAGACGCTCGGTCTAATATGCAACCCTATGAACGACATCATTGCAAAACCCAGACGCCCCGGCCGCCCGCCCAAAGTGGCGCGCCCCGATGACTTCGACACCCGCGAGGCGCTGATCCGTTGCGGCGTCGAGGTGCTGACCGAGCAGGGCTTCATGGCCACAGGCATCGACGGCATCCTCAAGCGCGTCGGCGTGCCCAAAGGCTCTTTCTACCACTACTTCGCTAGCAAAGAGGTGTTCGGCCTCGCGGTGCTCGACAGCTACGCCGGCTACTTTGCCCGGCGCCTTGATCGCTGGCTGCTGGATGAAACCCTGTCGCCGCTGGAGCGGCTGGCCGGGTTCGTTCAGGAATCAAAGGTCAATATCGCCCGCCATGAGTTCCGCCGCGGCTGTCTGGTCGGCAACATGGGCCAGGAAGTGAGCGTCCTGCCAGCGGGTTTCCGCGAGGCGCTGGAAAAGGTTTTCCTCGATTGGCAGGCGCGCCTGACGGTCTGCTTCAAGGCGGCGATTGCCGCAGGGGAACTGCCAGCGCGCACGGATTGTTCAGAACTGGCGGCGTATTTCTGGATCGGCTGGGAGGGCGCCGTGCTGCGGGCTCGACTGGTGCAGAACGAGCAACCACTCAACACCTTCATTATCGGATTTCTGCGCGGCTTGCCGCGCTGATGTCTTGAGGTCTGGTTATAGACGAGCGGTCTAAATAGGAGAGGGGCAATGTTCAAAGGCATCCTGATCAACAAAGACGACAACGGCTACCGCGCCGAGCTGGCAGACATCGATGACAGTCAGTTGCCCGAGGGCGACGTCACGCTGCGCGTCAGCCACAGCACGCTGAATTACAAGGACGGCCTGGCGATCACCGGCAAAGGGCCGATCGTGCGGCAGTTCCCAATGGTGCCCGGCGTGGATCTGGCCGGCACGGTCGAGGACAGCCGCGACCCGGACTTCAAACCTGGCGATCAGGTGTTACTGAACGGCTGGGGCGTGGGGGAAGGTCATTGGGGTGGCCTGGCACAACAGGCGAGGCTGCAAGGCAAATGGCTGATCCCGCTGCCGAGCGCCTTTACACCGGCGCAGGCCATGGCCATCGGCACGGCGGGATACACCGCGATGCTGGCAATCATGGCACTGGAGAAAAACGGCGTGACGCCGGACAAGGGCGAGGTGCTGGTGACCGGGGCCAACGGCGGTGTCGGCAGTTTCGCCATTGCATTGCTGGCCAAGCTCGGTTATCGCGTCGTGGCCTCCACCGGCCGCGTGAGCGAGAGCGAATACCTGACGTCCCTCGGCGCCGCTGAAATCATCGACCGCGCGACCCTTGCCGAGCCCGGCCGCCCATTGGCCAAAGAGCGCTGGGCCGGGGCAATTGATTCGGTGGGCAGTCACACGCTCGCCAATATCTGCGCGAGCACACGGTACTGGGGCACGGTGGCGACCTGCGGACTGGCGCAGGGGATGGATTTTCCGGCATCGGTGGCGCCGTTCATTCTGCGAGGTGTAACGCTGGCCGGTATCGACAGTGTGATGCGCCCGCGCCAGGACCGCATCGACGCCTGGGCGCGTCTGGCCCGGGATCTGGATGTGTCGCTGCTGCCTTTGATCAGCAGGGAGATCGGCTTGAGTGAAGTGGTTGAAACCGCGCAGCTGCTCATGGACGGGCAGGTGCGCGGCAGAATCGTGGTCGACACCCAGCGCTGATCAGCCGCAGGTGAAAGGGCGCACGTCCAGCACCCTGACCTGCGCCATGGCGGGGTGACGGGGGTTGAGCAGCAGGTTGCGCGTGTGGGTGATGATTGCGGAGGGCACGATCAAACCCAGTTGCTCACGCCGCTCCAGCCAGGCGCTGCCGAAATCCATGCTGGGCCGGTCTGCCGGCGTGACGTCCCAGCCGGGCGGCAGGTGCGAGAGGGCAGGCTGCCAATACAGTGCCGGGGCATCCGGCAACTGCAGGTGAACCAGCTGGAAACCCGGCTGCGGCAGGCTCGCGCACTGAACGAGGGTGTCCAGCGCGCAGCCTGACGCACTCAGCGCCAGGTAGAGGGCCGGCTGGTCGGCATGATTCCAGCGCCCGCCGAACTGCGCGGCGCCGGTGCCGGACAGATCGTTCGCGGCATTTGCCTTGCTGATCCTCCAGGCCTGCATCAGACGACCCCGCCGTGCTGCAAGGCGCTGAGCACCCGACGTGCCTGGCGTGCGCCGATCTCGGTTTCGCACAGGGCAATGGGCGTCTGCCCGTTGAGCGCGCGGTTGGACGCAATCATCCAGCGGCGGGCGGTGTTCTGGTCTTCGAAGAGTTCGGCGGCGTGGGTGGCGAGGGCGGCGACCCGGTCGAGGCGTTCGGAGCCGACGATGTCCAGCGGTCGTTGCTGACGCTGGCGGCGCTCCAGCGTGGAGACCGAGGTTGCCAATAAGGCTTCGAGCTGGCTGTTGCTGAGGCGGAAGGCATTGCGCAGCACCTTGACCCAGCCGGGCGGGAAGCCCGAGCGGATGTAGTCCAGCCGTTCGGTTTCGTTGCGTGCGTTGAGCTGGTCGGCGATCAACCAGAATGAGGGGGCGGTGTCGGTTATCGCTGCTTGAAGAGTCGAAGGCACGTCCATGCTCCTTGTGAGATCCGGTGCAGGGACCTTACGCCGCTGTCAGGGTTTCTCAAGCGAGAAGCTGTTACCGGCGTTTGCATGCTTTGCTTCCCTAGTGGAGCCGGCTTTAGCCGGAAACGCCTAACGGATGGCGTACAGCGCAATCCGACAGCTGACCCTGTTCTTGACGATTTTTAATGACTCACTATGATTAACTTTAAATCACTCTCTAATCAGGACCGTCCTATCATGGCAACTTCCGCAAAGACCCGATCGGTGACGGCTCACGTTCCTGAGGCGTTGGCACAAAAAGTCGATTTGATGGCGGAGCGGCTGGAACGCTCCAAAAACTGGATCGTCAAACAGGCCCTGTCCGCCTGGATAGATCAGGAAGAAGAGCGCAGTCGCCTGACTCGCGAGGCATTGGCTGATGTTGATGCTGGTCACGTAATTGACCACCAGACCGTTCAGGCCTGGGCTGATAGCCTTAGCACCGACACGCCGTTGCCGGTTCCACACTGATGGAACTGAAGTGGACGAGCAAGGCGCTTTCCGACATTGCCCGGCTCTATGAGTTTCTGGCAGCGGCCAATCAGCCTGCCGCCGCACGAACCGTGCAGCAACTCACGGCAGCACCGACTACGCTGCTCGTTAATCCACGCATCGGCGAACGCCTTGAAGAATTTGAACCGAGGGATGTGCGCAGAATCCAGATCGGCCATTACGAGATGCGCTACGAGATAGCCAATTCCACAATCTATCTGCTGCGTCTGTGGCACACCCGCGAGGATCGATAGGATCGTGGAAGCAGCGGAACTGAAGTTTGAGCTGGGCTGAAACCAATCAAAATAGCTCAGCGTGAATGCTGTGGTTCCGTTCCTTGACCTTCACGAGTGAGCAACGCGCGCTTGCGCTCCACCCCCCAACGATAACCCGACAACCCGCCATCGCTGCGCACCACGCGGTGACAGGGAATCGCCACGGCAATGCGGTTTGCACCGCAGGCCAGAGCAACCGCACGACTGGCGGTCGGCGCACCGATTTGCCGGGCGATTTGTGCGTAGCTCGCGGTGGTGCCCGGCGGGATCTGCGCCAGGGCCTGCCAGACCCGCTGCTGAAACGCGGTGCCCTGCAAATCCAGTGGCAGGTTCAGGCCCAGCTTCGGCGCCTCGATAAACCCCACCACCTCAGCCATGAGCCGCTCGAAGTCGGCATCGCCGCCGATCAGCGTGGCGCTGTGAAACTGATCCTGCAGGTCTTGCACCAATCGATTGGGGTCATCGCCCAGCAGAATGGCGCACACGCCGCGCGGACTCCGGGCCACCAGAATCGCACCGAGAAAGCACTCGCCGACGGCAAACCGAATCTCCAGCGCGGCGCCGCCCTTGCGATAGTCGGTGGGGCTCATGCCCAGCAATCCGGCACTGGCTTCGTAAAAGCGGCTGTTGGAATTGAAACCGGCGTCGTAGAGGGCGTCGGTGATCCGCCCGCTGTCCGTCAGTTTGCTGCGCACCTTGTCGGCGCGGTGGGCATTGGCGTAGCCCTTGGGTGTCAGGCCGGTGACGGCTTTGAACACGCGGTGGAAATGCCAGGGGCTCATGCCGGCGTGGACGGCCAGCTCGGCGAGGGTCGGCAGCAACTCCGCGTCGGCGATCAGTCGACAGGCGCCAGCGACAACCGCAGCATGCTGCTCAGCCAGACCGGTGCGGTCGGCGGCGGCGGCGCGTTTGCTCGGGCGAAAGCCGGCAGCTTCGGCCTCGGTGGCACTGTCAAAGAACACCACGTTTTCCGGGCGAGGCAAGCGTGCGCTGCTGCTCGGGCGGCAATAGACGCCGGTGGTGCGCACGCCGTAGACAAACAGCCCGTCGGCGCTGGCGTCCCGGGACAACACGGCGCTCCAGCGCGGGTCGAGCTCGACGCTATCGGGTGACGGATTACGCGGCTGGCGGCTCATTGGCGGCGGCTCTCTGACTGTTCACTGGTCTGTACGTTAGCCGCATCGAGGGAGGCCGACACCCCGACTCTTGCGTTCAAACTCTCATGCTCAGATTCAGCCCAGCATCGGCGGCAAGGTGCCGAGCAACGACACCGCGGCCAGCGCACCGGCGCCACATAGGCATTCCAGAAACACGCTCAACTTCAGGCGCTGAACCGGCAGATCAGCCGCCCGCGCCAGTTGCCGGTTCAGCGCCGCCAGCGCCAGCATGCCCAACACCATCACGACTTTGACCGCCAGCACCAGGCCAAACCCGGCAAACGCAGGTGCAGGCCAGAACCCGCCGCTGAGCGCACGAACGTTGATCAGGCCCGTGGCGATGATCACCGCCACCAGCCCGTAACCGATGCCACTGAAACGCCGCAATACCGCCGCGAGATCGACGCCATGATCAGCCCCCAGCAGCCAGGCCAGCATCCATAACCCGCCGAGCCAGGTGCCGACGCCGAGCAGGTGCAGCATCTGATTGAGGATCAACAACTGGCCTTTCAGCCCGTCAAACATCGCGCCGTGACCGACCGGCGCCAGGGTCATCAGCAACAGGGCATTGAGGACCAGCATGACCCTCGGCTTCGCCCGGCGATTGAGGATGACAACCAGCGCGTTCAACAACAGATGGACGATCCACACGTGCCCGAACCAGGTATTGCCGAGTACCCGCCCGACTGTAGACGGATCGATTGCGCTGCTCCAGTCACTGCTCAGGTAAGCAGCCGTCAGCATCAGCCAGGCCACTGCGCTCGCCAAGGCCACAACGGCAAGCCAGCCGAGCAGTCGTCTCAGGCGAAGTCCAGCCGGGCTGGTCTCAAAAGGCAGCAGGTGCGGGACAAACAACAGGCTGCGGAACGCACCGATCCCGAACAGCAACAGCACTGCGCCGAAGTGGATGAACCGGCACAGGATCAGTCCTTCGTGCATGGGGTTATGGCGTCACCTGAAAGCGATAGGTGCCTTCGCTCTTGTGGGTGTCCACTGACACGGCGTGCCATTCCACCTTGTATTTGCCCGGGACCATCGGCACGGCCGGGGTCACGATCAGGACTTTTTTGTCGTTGGGGTCGGTTTCGACGTTGCGCGTCTGGATGATTTCAGTCGGCGTATCGGGCGCGTCCAGGCTGATCACGACTTTGGTGAAGGTGTCCTCGACGCCTTCGGAGAAGATCAGGCGCAGCTCTTTGGGTGCGCTCACTTCACTGTCGGCAGCCGGCTGCTGGCTTTCAAGATGGGCGTGGGCGAAGGCGGCAGTGGAGGTCAGACAGGCCAGCAGGGACAGGCAGGAGAGGGCGTGCTTGAAACGGTGGGCAGACATCGGCGGGACCTTTGCTAGGGCGGCAGTTGCAGCGAATGGATGATGGATTCGACGGCAGTCGACTCGCGATGATCGGATCGCTACTAGACCAGAAAGTGCAGAAGGACTCCAGCGATTAAGCCGGTTGCGGCGTCGGAATCAAGATGTCTTTAAAGAGGAAATCAGCGCGGCGGGGGGATGGCGTAAATGGCTGCGTCGCCTGAACGACGCAGCCTGGCAGGCTCAGACCTTGAAGAAGCTCACGCGGTCGGTGAGCACGTCGGCCAGGGTCGACAGCTCGCGGCTGGAGCGTGCGACCTGATTGGAGCCGACCGCAGTTTCCAGTGCGGAATCGTGGATGCGGTTGATGTTGACGCTGACGTCATCGGCCACTGCCCTTTGCTGCGCGGCGGCGCTGGCGATCTGCGCGTTCATGTCGTTGAGCGCGCCGACTTCGTGGCGGATCTTCACCAGCGCGGTCTGCGCTTCGTGGGTCTGCTCGACGGTGCGCTGGGCCATTTCGCGGCTTTCGCGCATCAGGTCGGCGGTCTTCACCGCACCCGTTTGCAACTGGCCGACCATGTCGCGTATTTCCTGTGTTGATTCCTGAGTGCGATTGGCCAGAGAACGAACCTCGTCGGCCACTACGGCGAAACCGCGGCCCGCTTCACCGGCGCGGGCGGCCTCGATGGCAGCGTTGAGCGCCAACAGGTTGGTGCGTTCGGCGATGGAGTTGATCACCGCCACCACGTTTTCGATGGCGCGGCTGTCGCTGGACACCTGGCCCACCGAGTCAGCGGCGCTTTCCAGCTTGCGCGCCAGTTGGTCCATTGCCTGGGCAGTGCCTTCGACCACGCGCTTGCCGTTTTCGACTTCATGGTCAGCCGTCTGGGTGGCATTGGCGGCCTGGTCGGCGTAGCCCGCGACTTCTTTTACGGTGGTAGCCATCTGATTGATCGCCGTCGCCATCTGCTGGGTTTCACTGGCTTGCAGGCGCATCTGCTCGCTGTTGCTGTCGGAACTGGACAGCAATTGGGCGGAGGAGTGGGTCAACGCTGATGCGGCAGAGCGTACTTCGGTGATGGTGGCCGACAGGTGCAGGTTGGTCGCCTTGAGCGCACCCATGACGCTGTCGGGATAGGACGTTTCAATTTTGTCGGTCAGCTCGCCGGCCGCCAGACGACGGATTGAAGCCGCGACCTGGTGGGGTTCGGCGCCGAGGGTCGACTTGAGGCTGCGGATGATCAGCAGCGAGGCGATGATGCCCAACACCACGGCGATGCCGGTAGCCAGCAGCATCAGCGAAGCGAATTGCGAGGCCGTGGCTCGTACCGAAGTGATGTGCCCGCCAATGGACGCTTCTTCGAGGTCAATCAGTGCGTTGATACGGGCGAGCCAGTCTTTGTAGGCGCCGGACACTTGCTCCATCAGCAATGTCTGGGCCTGGTCGATCTCGCCTTGCTGACGCAGCTTGAGCAGTTTCTCGGTGGCGCTCAGTGCCGTGCGTTCGGCGGTCTTGATGTTGGCCAGCAGCTCTTGCTCACGGGGCGACGCACCCTTGGTCTGGTAGATGCGGTCCATGGGCGCGGCCGAGGCCTGATAAAGGCCGTCCAGGCGCTCGATGTCACGCAAGTGCGTGGCAAGGCCGGCATCATTGCGCACCAGTACGGCATCGCGCAGGGCAATGGCGCGGTCATGCACGCTGCCTCGGAAGTTGATCGCGTAGCGCTGTTTGACGGTGGCGTCCTCACTGACGTCGGTCAGGGCGGATTCCATCAGATGAACCCTGTTAACGCCCACCAGGGTGACGAGAATCATCAGCGCGAGGACAAGCCCGAAGCCCAGTCCCAGGCGCTTGGCAATTGAAAGATCTTTGAACATAAGGGCACCTGAAATGATGGCGTTCGTGATATTAGAACGCTATTACTTGGTGCGCTTTATATCGGAGTTTTCAGAGCAGTGCCGAAATATTTTCGCTATTAAAGCAATAGAGTCCGTTGGTCCTTTTACAAGGAATTTTTCCGCCGTTGGGTGTTCGGGGACATGTCGCGAACGTCCGGTAGAACGCGGGCATAAAAAAAGCCACCGCACTGACGTGAGGTGGCTAAAAGTCTTACCAAAGGAATGATGAAGCGGAGCATGATTCGATTGCCTGATGCTGCGGAGTCATCCGGCAATTGAGTCGTGTTCTTCATCGCCGACGACGGTAACACTGGCTTAAAGTTTTCGACTATTACGAAGATTGATAGTGACTATCAAGACTCGTTGGGAATCCCGCCGGTCGGATAGTGCTACAAGATTTTCGGCCTTCAAGTGCGTGGTATGACCTGGCCTGAACGTGCATCAACAATAATCAATGTGCTCCATTGGCTGGAACAGCCGTCCAGTCACTGGCATGTGTGTTTCGCTTCCATCTGCCGCAACGCCCGCTTCAGCGCTGAATCGTCGTGTCAACTTGAAACAGTGCCCCGCATTCGGGGGCGCACGCGCTGGGCCTTAATCGAGACAGGGGATAACAATGACTTTCGTGAAATGGAATCTGATGACGCTGGCGGTATCGCTGGGCGTCAGTCAACTGGCAACGGCAGCAGTTGTCAGTGATCAATCGGAGGCCAAGGGCTTCGTCGACGACAGCAGTCTGACCGTTCACCTGAAGAACTATTATTTCAACCGGGACAACAAAAACGGCAAGGACGACAGCAAGGACTGGACCCAGGGCGTGCTGGGTAACTTCAGCTCCGGCTTCACCCAGGGCACCGTGGGTTTTGGCGTTGATGCCTACGGTTACTGGGGCCTGAAACTGGATGGCGGTGGCGGGACCACCGGCACTGGCAACCTGCCAGTGGACAGCCATGGCAATCCCCAGGATGAATACGGCACAGCCGGCGGGGCGCTGAAGATGCGCATCTCGAAGACTGAATTGCGCTACGGCAATCTGCAGCCCCAGGCGCCAGTGTTTGCCGCGGGCGGCTCACGCCTGTTCCCGCAAACCGCCACTGGCTTTAACCTGCTGAGCAGCGACATCGCCAACCTGGAACTTGACGGCGGCCACTTCACCGGCAGCAACGGCCCGATCACCACCAACAATGATCACGGTATCTGGGCGGCGTATGCCAACGTCGAAGCCAGCAGCATTGACTACGCCGGCGGCAAATATGCGCTCACCGATAATCTGTCGGTCAGCCTTTACGGCTCGGACCTCAAGGATGTCTGGCATCAGTACTACGGCAATGCCAACTACACCTTGCCGATCTCTGATCAGCAGTCGTTGAACTTCGATTTCAATATCTATCGCACCAACGACAGCGGTGCCGCCAAGGCGGGCGATATCAGCAACACGACCTGGTCGCTGGCGGCGGCCTATTCATTCCTGACCGCACATACCGTGACCCTGGCCTACCAGAAAGTGCATGGCGACACGCCGTTCGATTATGTGGCCTTTGGTAATAACGGCGCGGGCGACACTGGCGATTCCATACTGCTGGCCAACTCGGTTCAGTACTCCGACTTCAACGGCCCGGGGGAAAAGTCCTGGCAGGCGCGGTATGACCTGAACATGGCGAGTTACGGCGCGCCGGGGCTGAGTTTCATGGTTCGTTATATCCACGGTGACGACATCGATGGGTCCCATATTCCATCGAACAGCACTTACACCGGTTATGGCGATGACGGCGACCACCACGAAACCAACCTCGAAGCGAAGTATGTCGTGCAGTCCGGACCGGCAAAGGATTTGTCCCTGCGCATGCGTCAGGCCTGGCACACCGCCAACGGCGATCAGCCTGATGGCGACGTGAAGGAATTTCGTTTGATTGCCGATTATCCGATCAATATTTTCTGATCGGGAGGCGGGTGATGTGAATCCCCGCTGCATAAGAAAGCCAGGCTTTCCGAAAGGAAGCCTGGCTTTTTTGCTTTTGTCACTGGCCGGGATATGTATCAGTAGGGCGGGCCTCTTCCCGGCTAAAGCCGGTCCCACACAGTGCACGCCGCTGCGTCCCTCCTGACTGCACGCATTGCTTTCGTAGGACCGGCTTTAGCCGGGAAGGGGCCGGCACAAGCAACACACTCCAACAGCGAACATCAATCAGGCGTGTGATCCCCACGAATCGAAAAATTCGCCATGTGTTCCAGCCCCTTGATCAGCCCCGAGTGATCCCAGCCACTCCCGCCCAACGCCGCGCAGGTGCTGAACACTTGCTGGGCGTTGGCCGTATTGGGCAGGTTCAGGCCCAACTCCCGCGCACCTTCAAGGGCCAGGTTCAGATCCTTTTGATGCAGCGCGATCCTGAAGCCCGGGTTGAACGTCCCTTTGATCATCCGTTCGCCATGCACTTCAAGAATCTTCGACGAGGCAAAACCGCCCATCAACGCTTCCCGCACCTTGGCCGGGTCGGCGCCGTTTTTCGAGGCAAACAGCAGGGCTTCGGCCACGGCCTGGATGTTCAGCGCGACGATGATCTGGTTGGCGACCTTGGCGGTCTGGCCGTCACCGTTGCCACCGACCAGGGTGATGTTCTTGCCCATGGTCTGGAACAGGGGCAGGGCGCGCTCGAATGTCGCCTGCTCGCCGCCGACCATGATGCTCAGCGTGGCCGCCCTGGCGCCGACTTCACCGCCCGACACCGGTGCGTCGAGGTACTGCGCGCCGGTGGCGTTGATTTTCTCGGCGAAGGCTTTCGTCGCCGAGGGGGAAATCGAGCTCATGTCGATGACCACGTTGCGGCTATCAACGCCCTCGCTCAGACCGTTTTCGCCGAACAGCACGTCGTTGACCTGCGGGGTGTCCGGCAGCATGACGATGATGAATTCCGCTTCCTGCGCCACTTCCCGCGGGTTGGCCAGCACCGTCGCGCCGCCCTCCACCAGGGACGCGGGCGGGGCAATGAAGTGCCGGGAGAGAATCAATTGATGACCTGCTTTCTGCAGGTTTTCTGCCATGGGCAGGCCCATGATGCCGGTGCCGATGAAGCCGATGTTAGCCATAGAAGATGCCTCTGGTTGTTGTTGGGGAGCAAGCGGCAAGCTTCAAGCCGCAAGCTAGAAGCCTGACTGCGTTCGTCCGGCTGGCAATGCGTGAAGCTTGAAGCTTGAAGCTTGCCGCTGACTTCAGATCAAATTATGGGTTTTCAGCCATCCAAGCCCGGCTTCGGTGGTGGTCAGCGGCTTGTATTCACAGCCGATCCAGCCGCGATAACCCAGCCGGTCCAGGTGCTTGAACAAAAAGCCGTAGTTGATCTCGCCGGTGCCCGGTTCATGGCGCCCCGGGTTGTCCGCCAGTTGCACGTGACGGATCGCCGGCAGGTGGTTTTCAAGGGTGCGGGCCAGGTCGCCTTCCATGATTTGCATGTGGTAGATGTCGTATTGCAGCGACAGATTGCGGCTGCCGACCTTCTCGCGAATCGCCAGCGCCTGGGCGGTGGTGTTCAGGTAGAACCCCGGAATGTCCCGGGTGTTGATCATTTCCATCACCAGATCGATGCCCTGGGCTTGCAGGCGGTCGGCGGCGTATTTGAGGTTGTCGACGAAGGTCTTCTCGACCAGCCCGTCGTCGAATCCCTGGGGCTTGATCCCCGCCAGGCAATTGATCTGGGTGTTGCCCAGGACCTTGGCGTACGCAATGGCCAGGTCAACGCCGGCATAGAACTCCTCGACTCGATCGGGGTGACAGGCGATGCCGCGCTCGCCCTTGGCCCAGTCCCCGGCTGGCAAGTTGAACAGCACTTGAGTGAGCCGGTTGCGGTCCAGCTCGGCCTTGATCTGGGCGGAGCTGAAGTCATAGGGAAACAGGTACTCGACGCCACTGAACCCGGCGTCGGCGGCGGCTTCGAAACGTTGCAGAAATGCCAGCTCGGTGAACAGCATCGACAGGTTGGCGCATAAACGGGGCATGACGTACTCCTTGTTCGTGTTCCGGGTTCGTGTTGGGAGCTCTTGTTTGGAGCAACCAGGCGCGATCAGTCCAGCAGGCTGGTGGCGGTGGGGGCGTCGGCGCGGCTCTCGGCCAGGGACTCGAATTCATTGATGGCGTTGATCTCGGTGCCCATTGCAATGTTGGTGACGCGTTCGAGAATGATCTCCACCACCACCGGCACGCGGTACTGCTGCATCAGGCTGGTGGCTTCGGCGAAGGCGGCCTGCAGGTGCGCCGCGTCAAGGACGCGGATAGCCTTGCAGCCGAGGCCCTCGGCAACCGCGACGTGATCGACGCCATAGCCTTCCAGCTCAGGCGCATTGATGTTGTCGAACGCCAACTGCACGCAGTAATCGATGTCGAAATTGCGCTGGGCCTGACGGATGAGGCCCAGGTACGAGTTGTTCACCACCACGTGGATGTACGGCAGCTTGAACTGCGCACCGACGGCGAGCTCTTCGATCATGAACTGGAAATCGTAATCCCCTGACAGCGCGACCACCTGGCGGCTCGGGTCGGCCTTGACCACGCCCAGCGCCGCCGGAATGGTCCAGCCCAGCGGCCCGGCCTGTCCGCAATTGATCCAGTGACGCGGCTTGTAAACGTGGAGGAATTGCGCGCCGGCAATCTGCGACAGGCCGATGGTGCTGATGTAGCAGGTGTCCTTGCCGAAATACTGATTCATCTCCTCGTACACCCGCTGCGGCTTGACCGGGATGTTCTCGTAATGGGTCTTGCGCTGCAGCGTGCGCTTGCGTTCCTGGCAGCTCGCAAGCCATTCGCTCCGGTTCTTCAGCTTGCCGGCGGTGTGCCACTCGCGCGCCACTTCGATGAACATCGCCAGGGCTGCGCCGGCGTCGGAAACGATGCCCAGATCCGGCGTCAGCACGCGGCCGATCTGCGTCGGTTCGATGTCGACGTGGATGAACGTGCGCCCTTCGCTGTACACCGACACGGTGCCGGTGTGGCGGTTGGCCCAGCGGTTGCCGATGCCGAGGACCAGATCGGACTCCAGCATCGTCGCGTTGCCGTAGCGGTGAGAGGTCTGCAGCCCGACCATGCCGGCCATCTGCGGATGATCGTCGGGGATCGTGCCCCAGCCCATCAGCGTCGGGATCACCGGAATGCCGGTCAGCTCGGCGAACTCCACCAGCGCGTCCGACGCATCGGCGTTGATGATGCCGCCGCCGGCCACGATCAGCGGACGCTCGGAGGCGTTAAGCATCGCCAGGGCTTTTTCAATCTGCTTGCGGCTGGCCTGGGGTTTGACCACCGGCAGCGGTTCGTAGGCGTCGATGTCGAATTCGATCTCGGCCATCTGCACGTCGAAGGGCAGGTCGATCAACACCGGACCGGGTCGGCCGCTGCGCATCAACTGAAAGGCTTTCTGGAACACATAGGGCACCTGGCCCGGCTCCATGACCGTGGTCGCCCACTTGGCCACCGGCGCGGCGATGCTGGCGATGTCCACGGCCTGGAAGTCCTCCTTGTGCATCCGTGCACGCGGTGCCTGGCCGGTGATGCACAGAATCGGAATCGAGTCGGCGGAGGCTGAATACAGACCGGTGATCATGTCAGTGCCGGCCGGGCCCGAGGTGCCGATGCACACGCCGATGTTGCCGGCGATGGCGCGGGTGTAACCCTCGGC
>NZ_JASCOY010000065.1:0-29657 GCF_029960075.1 Pseudomonas sp. PS02290 | reverse complement strand
ACGACGCCCCTGCCTTGGCCGCCGCCGACATCGGCATCGCCATGGGCGGCGGCACGGACGTGGCCATGCACGCCGCCGGTATCACGTTGATGCGTGGCGACCCGCGGCTGATCCCCGCCGCCCTCGACATCAGCCGCAAGACCTACGCGAAGATCCGCCAGAACCTGTTCTGGGCCTTCGTTTATAACCTGATCGGCATTCCGCTGGCGGCGTTCGGCCTGCTCAATCCGGTGCTGGCGGGCGCAGCCATGGCCTTATCCAGCGTCAGCGTGGTGAGCAACGCCCTGCTGTTGAAAACCTGGACACCCAACAACGAATCCAAAGACGACCCCAAAGACACGCCCAACGACACGGGAGACGCCTCATGAACATCGGACAAGCCGCCAAACGCAGCGGCCTCAGCGCCAAGATGATTCGCTATTACGAATCCATCGGCCTGCTTCCGGCCGCCACCCGCACCGACAGTGGCTATCGCCTGTATGGCCCGAACGAGCTGCACACCCTGGCGTTCATCAAACGCTCGCGAGACCTGGGGTTTTCCCTGGAAGAAGTCGGCAAACTGCTGACCCTCTGGCAGGACCGCGGGCGCGCCAGCGCCGACGTCAAGGCGCTGGCCCACAAGCACATCGTCGAACTCAATCAGAAGATCGAAGAACTGGCCGGCCTGCGCGACACCCTGCAGAATCTGGTCAGCCACTGCCAGGGCGACCGCCGCCCGGACTGCCCGATTCTGGCGGACCTGGCCTCGAATGGCGGTCGTTCAAATGGTTAACGCAGGCTGCCGGTCACCCCTCACCCGCATTCAGGAACACTCCCATGCAGATTGAAGACGTCGCCGCGTTCTGCCTGAGTCTTCCGGGCGCGCGGGAGGATTACAAATGGGGCGGCGTCAGGGTGTTCTCCATCGCGGACACCAAGATGTTTGCGGTGATGGGCCTGGCGGGCAACGACCTGTCGTTCAAGGTCGGCGCCGAGTTGTTTCTCGGCTACGTCGACCGTCCGGGCGTACGGCCCGCGCCATACCTGGCCCGCGCCCACTGGATCACCCTCACCTACCCGTTCGCCATGGGCGAAGACGAGCTGAAGGACTTGCTGACCCGCTCCCATCAATTGGTGGTCGGCAAACTGTCGAAGCGCAGGCAGGTGGCGTTGAAGCTATAACCGTCGCCGCGTCTGCTTAAAAACGGCTCAGAACAGATGCCGCGAGATCAGGCGACCGCCGAACAGCAGACGGTCCATCCAGAACAACTCGTGCAGCAGGACAATCAGCCAGAACACCAACTGGTAGGAAAACTTGCGGGTCTTGTGGCGAAACACTTGCTGAGCCAGCAGCGCGCCGGGCCAGCCACTGAGCAGTTCGATCCCGTGCAGCAGCTTTTCCGGCGTGCGCTGTCCGCTGTGCCGGGCCTGCTTCTTGTCGTAGCCATACAGGGCAAATGCGACGACGCTCATCAGTGCGTAGATCGCCGCGGGCAGCCAGCTGACGCCGCTCGTCCAATACGTGACAACCCCGTAAACCGGCAGGCCGCACAGCAACAGCAGCGCCAGCAGCTTGAGTTTCAGAAAGCGCACGGCGACGGGTTTAGCAGCGGCCGGGCGACCCGGGTTTTGCGGTTCGAAGCGTTGAGTCATCGGAAGATCAGCCCTGCACGCTGGACCAGTCGACCCAGCCGAATTGCCAGGTCGCCAGGATCAGCAAGCCAAACGCGATGCGGTACCAGGCGAACACATCGTAGCTGTGGGTCGCGATGAACTTGAGCAAACCGCGCACGGCGATCATCGCGAAGATGAACGCGGCGATGAAGCCGATGGCGAACACCGGCAGGTCGTCGGGCTGGAACAGGTGACGGTATTTGTACCCTGAGTACACCGAAGCCGCGATCATAGTCGGCATCGCCAGAAAGAACGAAAACTCGGTGGCGGTCTTGCGTGACAGGCCGAACAGCAGCCCGCCGATGATGGTCGAGCCCGACCGCGAAGTTCCCGGAATCATCGCCAGGCATTGCGCGAAGCCGACCTTCAGCGCATCCACCCAGGTCATCTCATCCACGGTCTCGGCGTGAATCACATGCTCGCGGCGCTCGGCCCAGAGCATGATGAAACCGCCCAGCACCAACGCAACGGCGACAGTGATCGGGTTGAACAGGTATTCGTGGATCAGATCGGAAAACAGCACCCCGAGGACCATGGCGGGCAGCACGCCGACGATGAGGTTGGCGGTGAACCGCCGCGCTTCGGGCCGGGTCGGCAGCCCGGTGACCACGTCGAGGATCTTGCGACGAAACTCCCACATCACCGCCAGGATCGCCCCCAACTGAATAATGATATTGAACGCCATCGCGCGCTCGCCGCCAAAACCGATCAGATCCGCAACGATGATCTGATGGCCCGTACTGGAAATCGGCAAAAACTCCGTGAGCCCTTCTACAACTCCAAGTATCAGTGCCTGTGCGGCGGTCCAAAGATCCATCATTCCCCCGGCTGGAGCCCGCTCATGGCAAGGCTCTCTTGATTTGTATTACAAACTGTTGCGCGAACGATAAACGGTCGAGCGTAAAAAAAGCATGAACGCAGGCTGTCTGGCTCGGGCATGAGCGCGGCGATGCTAGCAGACCTTTTTGACGAACGCGCTAGCATGAATACTGGCGCGAAGGCTTTGACGTTTGTCTCAGCGTCGTTACATTTCCTCTATGAATCCCGCGGGTTGCCCGGGCTGTTTTTCCAGTGCCTTTTCAGACGCTTCCGACGCATCATCGCGCCCCACCTCGGGCGATAAAGCGCCTACAATCGCCGACCCGTTTTTTCATCGTTTCCTCAGGAGTTGCCATGTCAGGGCTTGAACTGTTCGCCGCCGCACTCGGTGTCATTGCCGTCTGGCTGACAGTCAAACAAAACCCGTGGTGCTGGCCGATCGGGCTGGTCATGGTGTTGCTCTACACCTGGATCTTCTTTGACGTGAAGCTCTACTCCGACATGCTGCTGCAGGTGGTGTACGCCGGGCTCCAGGTGTACGGCTGGTGGCAATGGACCCGCCGGGGCGCGGCGGACAACGGCCGCATCGTCACCTCGCTGGGCAGTGGCAGCCTGCTGCTCAGCCTGGTGGCCGGCGCGCTGGTCAGCCTTGTCCTCGGCGCGGCCATGGCCCACTTCACCGACGCCGCACAACCCTGGCTCGACGCCACACTGACCGGCTACAGCCTGGTGGCGCAGGTATGGATGGCGCAGAAGCGCGTGCAGTGCTGGCCGCTGTGGATCCTCCTCGACGTGATCTTCGTCGGCCTGTTTCTCTACAAAGCGCTGTACCTCACCGCCGGCCTGTACACGCTGTTCACCCTGCTCGCCGTGCAAGGCTGGCGTGACTGGCGCGCTGACCCCGCGCTGGCGCGTTGATCGGGATGAAAGTGCTGGTACTGACAGGGCCAGAGTCCAGCGGCAAGAGCTGGCTGGCGGAAGAGATTCAACGGCAGTTCGGTGGCGTGCTGGTGGGCGAATACGTGCGCCAGTTCATCGATGAGGTGCAGCGGGACACCGTTTACGCAGACATCGATGTCATCGCCCATGAGCAGCTGGCCTGGGAAGACGCCGCCCGTTCGCTGAAACCGGCGCTGCTGATTCTTGACACTCACCTGCTGAGCAACATCCTCTGGAGTCGCGCGTTGTTCAACGACTGCCCGGCGTGGCTCGAAGCCGCACTAGCCGAGCGCCATTACGATCTTCACCTGTTGCTCTCGCCGGAAGGCGTCGAATGGATCAGCGACGGCCAGCGTTGCCAGCCAGACCTGAGCGAACGCCACGCATTCTTCGAGGCCAGCCGGCAGTGGCTGGTGGCCCATGGGCAGACCTTCGAAGTGATTGGCGGGAGCTGGAGCTACCGCAGTGAGCGAGTGTTGCAACGGGTTGCCCAGCTGATTACCGACTGAATGCCTACCAGCCGGACGTAAGCGGCGCCGGACAACTCGCCCGACGCGCGATCAGCGAATCTGGTGTTTGTGCAGCAGGCGATAAAACGTTGGGCGAGAGATGCCCAGCACTTTGGCCGCCACGCTGAGGTTGTCGCTGTGACGGGTCAACACATCGCACAGCGCCTGCCGTTCCGCCCGAGACTTGTACTCATCGAGAGTGGCCATGCTGGAGCTGATCTCTTCTTCGCCCAGCAGCCCGAGGTCGAACGCTTCGATCTGCCGCCCTTCGGCCAGCACCAGCCCGCGACGTACCCGGTTTTCAAGCTCCCGCACGTTGCCGGGCCAGTCGTGCTTGCCCATGGCGACCAGCGCGTCCTGACTGAAATTACGCACCCGCCGGCCGGTCTCCCGGCTGTAGAACTGGGCGAAGTGATTGGCTAGCAAGGCCAGATCGCCGTGCCGCTCGCGCAGCGGCGCGGTGCCCACCTGCAAGACGTTGAGCCGGTAATACAGGTCTTCGCGAAAACGCTTCATGCGAATCGCCGCTTCCAGGTCGACATTGGTCGCCGCCAGCACCCGCACATCGACCGGGATCCGCTCGCCCGCCACCTCGATGTGCCGATCCTGCAGGAACCGCAACAGATTGGCCTGGACCTCCAGGGGCAGATCGCCAATCTCGTCGAGAAACAGCGTGCCGCCGTTGGCCTCTTCGATGCGCCCCGTCCTGCGCTGGCGTGATGCGTCGACGTCCTCCCCTGCCTCGCCGAAGAGTTCTTCCTGCAGCAAATGCTCCGGCGTCGCCCCGCAGTTGATCGAGATGAATGGCTGCTCGCGGCGCTGGGACTGCGCGTGCAGCGTGCGCGCGATCAGCTCCTTGCCCGTCCCGCCTTCGCCACGGATCAGCACCGGCGATTCGGTTGGCGCCAGCTTGCTCAGCAATCGCCGCAATTCGCGCATGGGCCGGCTTTCCCCCAGCAGTTGCGGACCCGGGCTCTCTCCGTACGGGGCGCCTTTGGCATAACTGGCACCTTTGGCACGCAGCCGTGCCATGCCGTAGGCGCGGCCTAATGTCACCTGCACCCGGGCAACGTCGAAGGGCAAGGTATGGAAATCGAAAAACCACTCACAGACCAAATCACCGATGTGCTCGCGGCGCAGGTCCTCGCTGGTCAGGACTGCGATCCATTCTGTATTGCTTCGGGAGATAAGGGATTTGACCACTTCGGGGTGTTCGAAATGCTCGGGCAGCAGGCGGATAAGGCCCACGTCACAGGGACGCAGCGCTGCCTCTTCAAGGGTGCAGCTGTCGACATCCCAACCCGCGATGCGCAAGCCGGGGACCAACTGCAGGCATTCCTCGCACGGTTCGACGATCAGCAAGCGGCGGATGGAGGCCAGATCATGCATGTGAGTTTCCTTGGCGCCGGGGTCGCATAGTGATCGTGGGAAAACGTTTTTTAAACAGTAGCTTGTGAAGGCCGATTGACACCATAGCAAGATTTTTGACGCGTCCTTGGATCGATTATCTATAAGCCTAAGATCGAAACGTGCTTAGCAGCGTGGCCTGAGATAGACGGCGATCGGGCGTGCGCTGCCAAGGCATTGCAGGAGTTTGGCCCAAGCGCGGCGAGGAAGCGCGATCGGACCGACGCTTAAAATAAATCAAGAAATTTCAGAAATGGGTGTGACTCAGCCGTGGGGGACGGTCATCAGTACAAGTAGCAACACAAGTAGCAATACGCGTAACCACCGAGCGAAACGCCCGCCGCCGGTGCCAACGGATACGGGCACTTTGAGGACAGTCCATGAACGCCCCCTTGCGCTTCAACGATGCTTTGCTGATTGCCGGTCACGCCTTTGAACCCTTCCAGTGCGTGGCTTGGGCCCCGCAGGACGGCAATGGCGAACTGAGCCTGACCGTCGTCGACCGCACCAGCACCCGCATTGGCCGCAAGCAGATCCCCAGCAGCGCCTACTCCGATCCGAAACAACTGGCGCAGTTCCTGGAACAGGCCCGTGCCGAGATCAGCGGCGAAGGCTACAGCCTTGAGCCGTGGACCATGCCCGCCTGAAGACCTGCTGATCTAACCCCTGCCGACGACGCGCGCTCAGCGCTCGTCGATGTGGCGGTAGTCGGCGTCCAGCTGCGCGGCGATGTCCCGGGCGCGGCCCAGTCGAATGGGCCCGCGCTCGATATCGATCAGCAGCACGGGGCCGCCGAACAAGGGAAGCGGCTGCGCCGGTCGTGCTGATAGCGTCGGCATGTCTTTGACGCGCCCGTCCGTGAGAATCAGCACCCGTTGCTGTTCAGCCGGGCAGCGCTTCTGCCGTTTTGCAGACCAGTCCGCCGCCTGATTGATCGCGTCGAACAGCGGCGTGCCGCCCCCAGCGCCCAATGCATCCAGCCAGGGTTGCAACGCGGCGCTGGCTTTCAAGCCCTGATGCTGCCAGCGCGCGCCCTTGCCGCTGGCGGTGAGCAACGCCAGCCTGGCGCGCTGCCGATACGCATCATCGAACAACCCCGCCAATAAACCCTTCGCCTGACTCAACGCCTGATTGCGCCGGGTCGATGCCGACGCGTCGACGATCACCAGCCAGAGCTGCTCCGGCCGGCGACTGCGGGGCTGACGTACCAGATCGTCACGAACCCGAGGGCGGCCGCGCAGCAAGGTCGGCAGCCAGGCAATGGCGCCCTCCGCACCGGGGCGGGCAGCGCCGTTTCTACCGCCGACCAGTGCGCCCGGTCGAGGGCTGGCATTCGCCCCCTTGGACAGGCGGGGGCGAATGCCTAGGGCTTTTTTGGCCAGTGGGGTACTTCTTTGCGACTGCCCGCCTGCACGCTGCGGGCGGGCAACTCACCCCAACTGCCCTCGCCTGTTTCTGGCGCTTCGTGCTGCGGCTGAGCGCCGTTGTCGGCTCTCGGCGGGCTTTGCTCCGATGACGCAGGCGGCCGGGATTGGGGCTGATGGGGCGGTTGCGGCTCGCGACGGCGATGGCGCAAGGCGAATTCGGCCACGGCGTCGATGTCGGTTTCGGTGATCCGAGCACCGCCGCGCCAGGCAGCATGGGCACGGGCCGCGCGCAACCAGACCAGATCCGCACGCAAACCGTCGACCCCGGCCGCAAAGCAACGCTCGGTGATCAGGCCCAGACTGACATCATCCAGCTCGATGTTCGGCAACAGGCTTCGGGCGGTTTCACACCGCGCCTTTAACGCCTGCTGCTGCGGGGCCCAGTGCTGGCAGAACGCTTCAGGTGCGGCGTCGAAATCCAGACGGCGGCGAATGATCTGCCCCCGCTGTTCCGGCAATGTCTGCCCGCTCAACGCCACGTTCAGGCCGAAACGGTCGAGCAACTGCGGGCGCAGTTCGCCTTCTTCCGGGTTCATGGTGCCGATCAGCACAAAGCGCGCGGCATGGCGATGGGAAATGCCGTCGCGCTCCACCAGATTGACCCCGCTGGCGGCCACGTCCAGCAGCAGGTCGACCAGATGGTCCGGCAGCAGATTGACCTCATCGACGTACAGCACGCCGCCGTCCGCCCTGGCCAGAACCCCCGGCGAGAATGCCGCGCGGCCTTCGCCCAGCGCCGCGTCGAGGTCCAGCGTGCCGACCAGGCGCTCTTCGGTTGCACCCAGCGGCAGCGTGACGAACTGACCGCTGGCCAGCAGATCCGCCAGCCCTCGGGCCAGGGTCGATTTGGCCATGCCCCGCGGGCCCTCGATCAGCACGCCACCAATTTTCGGGTCGATGGCGGTCAGGCACAGGGCGAGCTTCAGGTCATCGGCACCGACGACGGCAGCGAGGGGAAAATGTGGGGTGTCGGTCATGGTCGGTTCTCGTAAAGCCGCGGGTCAATCACGGTGTTCAATCCAGTCAGGCGTCTGCACGGGCTGCTGTGCAGGCCCTCATTCACGCTCATGACTCTTCGATGTCCAGCAACAGATTCTCCAGCGCCTCGCGGTACTCGCCCGGTTCCTGCCACAGGCCGCGCTGCTGCGCCTCGAGCATGCGCTCGGTCATGTCCCGCAGCGCATCCGGGTTGTGCTGCTGGATGAAATCGCGGGTCGAGGCGTCCAGCAGATAGGCATCGGCCAGGAGCGCGTATTGGTGATCGTCGATCAGCTCGGTGGTAGCGTCGAAGGCGAACAGGAAATCCACCGTCGCCGCCATCTCGAACGCACCCTTGTAGCCGTGGCGCTTGACCCCTTCGATCCACTTCGGGTTGGCCGCCCGGGAGCGCACCACCCGGTTGAGCTCTTCCTTCAGCGTACGGATCTTCGGCAGATCAGGCTGGCTGTGGTCGCCGTGATAACTGGCGACTTTCTCGCCGGACAGGCTTTCCACTGCCGCCAGCATGCCGCCCTGGAACTGGTAGTAATCGTTTGAATCCAGCACATCGTGTTCGCGGTTGTCCTGGTTCTGCAGCACCGCCTGAACCTGGCTCAGCCGCTTGGCAAAACCGTCACGGGCCGGCGTGCCTTCGTCGCTGCCGCCGTAGGCGTAGCCGCCCCAGTTCAGGTAGACCTCGGCGAGGTCTTCGCGGCTCTGCCACAAGCGCCCGTCGATGGCGTTCTGTACCCCTGCGCCATACGCGCCTGGCTTGGCCCCGAAGATGCGCCAGCCAGCCTGCTTCGCCGCTTGCTCGGCATCCAGACCGTCGCGCTGCAATTGCTCGCGCTCCTGGCGCACGCGGGCGGCCAGCGGGTTCATGTCGTCGGGCTCGTCCAGTGCTGCGACGGCCTGCACTGCGGCGTCGAAAAGGCGGATCAGGTTGGCGAAGGCGTCGCGGAAGAAACCGGAGACCCGCAGGGTGACATCGACCCGCGGCCGGTCGAGCAGGCTCAGGGGCAGGATCTCAAAGTCATCGACGCGCTGACTGCCCGTCGCCCACACCGGACGCACGCCCATTAGCGCCATGGCCTGGGCGATGTCATCACCGCCGGTGCGCATGGTCGCCGTACCCCAGACCGAAAGCCCCAGTTGACGTAGATAATCACCATGATCCTGTAAGTGCCTCTCCAGCAACAGATTTGCCGACTGGAAACCAATGCGCCACGCGGTCATGGTCGGCAGATTGCGCACGTCCACGGAGAAGAAGTTGCGCCCGGTGGGCAGCACGTCCAGCCGTCCACGACTGGGGGCGCCGCTCGGCCCGGCCGGGACGAATCGCCCACTTAATGCGCCGAGCAGGTTCGACATCTCGGCAGGACCGCAGGCGTCGAGGCGAGGGATAACCACTTCATGCAGGGACTGAACAACGTCGGACAAGCTGTTGTTTTCTAACCGATTACTGAGAGGCACGCCGCTGGCAATCTGCTCAATCATCTGCGCGGCCAACAGCTCCAGCCGCTCACGGGTATCACCCGTCGTGCGCCATGATTCAGCGCTGACTTCATGTAATGCGTGAGGTTTGTCGCCGGTCCATGGCGCACCGAGATCACAGTCCAGCGGGTCGAAATCCAGCGCCAGCGCCTGACTCAACGCCCGCAGCAGACTGGCCTGACCGCCGCGACCATCGCCGCGAGGCACGCGCACCATGGCCAGCAGCGTGTCGATGCGCAGCCGGCCGGTGGGCGACTCGCCGAATACGTGCAAGCCGTCGCGGATCTGCGACTCCTTCAGGTCGCACAGGTAGGTGTCCAGACGCGGCAGCCACACGGCGGCGTCGGCCTCGCTGTTGGCGTCCCCGTCCATCGCCAGTTCGCGGTCGATGTGGGTCTCGCGCACCAGCCTGAGAATGTCTTTTTGCAGCTCCCTGGCGCGGCGCGGATCAAGCAGCTGCGCTTCGTAATATTCGTCCGCCAGCAGTTCAAGGTCGCGCAACGGACCGTAGGTTTCGGCGCGGGTCAGCGGTGGCATCAAGTGGTCGATGATCACCGCCTGGGTGCGGCGCTTGGCCTGGGCGCCCTCGCCCGGATCGTTGACGATGAACGGGTAGATATTCGGCATCGGGCCAAGGATCGCGTCCGGCCAGCAATACTCGGACAGACCGACGCCTTTGCCCGGCAGCCATTCCAGATTGCCGTGCTTGCCGACGTGGATGACAGCGTGAGCGCCATAGCGTTTGCGCAGCCAGAAGTAAAACGCCAGATAGCCGTGGGGCGGGACCAGATCAGGGTCGTGATACACCGCGCTGTGGTCCACGTTGTAGCCACGCGCCGGTTGAATGCCGACGAAGGTCATGCCGAAACGCAGGCCGGCGATCATCATCCGCCCGTCCCGACACATGGGGTCGGTGTCAGGGGCGCCCCATCGCGCGATGACTGCATCGCGATTGGCTTGCGGCAGCGCTTGAAACGCCGCCCTGTACTCGTCCATGGCCATGCTCTGGTGGCACGGCCGTCGATCGAGGCTGTCCGGGTCATTGGTGACGCCGCCGAGCAAGGCGTGAATCAGCGCAGTACCGGTCTCGGGCAAGTCCTCAACAGGGTAACCCTCCGCCTGCATGGCCTTAAGGATGTTCAGCGCGGCCGCTGGCGTGTCGAGGCCGACGCCGTTGCCGATGCGCCCGTCGCGGGTTGGATAGTTGGCCAGAATCAGCGCTACGCGCTTGTCGGTGTTGGCGGTGCGGGCGAGCAGCACCCAGCGCCGGGCCAGTTCGGCGACGAAATCCATGCGCTCCGGCTGGGCGCGGTAGCAAACCACGTCGGACTGACTGCGCTCGCTGTGCCAGGCCAGGTCCTTGAAGCTGATTGGCCGGCTGATGATGCGCCCGTCCAGTTCCGGCAGCGCGATGTGCATCGCCAGGTCTCGGGGGCCCAGCCCTTGGGCGCTTGCCTGCCAGGCGGGTTCGTTGTCCTGGGCGCAAATGGCCTGAATGACCGGGATGTCTCGGCGAAACGGCCGAACATCCGGCGCTTCCGGGCTGGATTGGGCGAAGCCGGTGGTGTTGAGAATCACCTCGCAATCCACCTCGTCGAGCCAGTCCTGTATCGCGCTCATGCAGCCGGCTTCCTTCAGGCTGGCGACGGCAATCGGCAACGGGTTCAGGCCCTGGGCCGACAAGCGCTCGCAGAACACATCGATGAAGCCGGTGTTGGCAGCCTGCAGGTGGGAGCGATAGAAAAGCACGGCCGCGACCGGCTGATCGGCGCGCCAGTCGGCCTGCCAGCGGGCCAGGTCGGCGTTGGCGTTCTGCGGGTGATAAATCACGGTGCGCGGCAGGGTCTGCGGCTCGGCCCACGGGTAGTCGCCGCCCAGCCAGCGTGTGGCGATGAAATTGAACAGCGCCAGCGCGTTGTGCTTGCCGCCCTGACGCAGGTAATGCCAGAGACGCTCGCGGTCTTCGACGGATTCCGTGCTCAGGCCGCTCAGCTCGGGGTCTGGCCGATCACAGCCCGGGATCAGAATCAGCTTCACGCCTTTCGCGGCCAGCTCCACCAGCCGCTCGACGCCGTAACGCCAGTAGCCGATGCCGCCGTGCAGGGAAATCAGGATGACTTTGGCGTGGCGCAGCACCTCGTCCACGTACAGATCCACCGACGCATGGTTTTGCACCTGCATCGGGTTGGCCAGGCGCAGGCTCGGGTAGCTATCCGGCAATTGCCGCGCGGTTTCAGCCAGCAGCGCCAGATTCGAGTCGGCGCTGCACAGGATCACCAGCTCGGCGGGCGTCTGGCCCAGGTCAGCGATGCTGTCGTCGGGGACGAAGCCGCCGGGCTGTGTACGCAGCAGGTGCATGGTTAGCCTTTTATGCCTGAGACTGCGTCGCGCAATTGCGCTTCAAGGACGCCGGCGTCGAGTTCCTGGCCGATCAGCACCAAGTGGGTTTCCCGGGCTTCGTCTGCTTTCCAGGCGCGGTCGAAATGCTTGTCGAAACGCGTGCCGACACCTTGCACCAACAAGCGCATGGGTTTGCCGGGAATGGCGGCGAAGCCTTTGACACGCAGGATGCCGTGCTGGACGACGGCCTGGGTCAGCGCGTCGAGCAACAGCGATTCGTCGGCCTGGGGAAGCGTGATGGAAATCGAGTCGAAGGCGTCATGGTCGTGATCATCATGATCGTCGCCTTCGTGGTGATCGTGGTGGGTCTTGCGCCCGTCGATGTGCAGCTCGGATTCGGCGCCCAGGCCCAGCAATACGCTGATCGGCAGCTGGCCCCTGTTCGCTTCGACGATCTTCACCGCCGGCGGCAGTTCTTCGGCGACTTCGGCACGCACGGCGGCGAGAGCATCCGCGTCGAGCATGTCGGCCTTGTTCAGCACGACGAGGTCGGCGCTGGCCAGTTGGTCGGCGAACAGTTCGTGCAGCGGCGATTCGTGATCCAGGTTCGGATCGAGCTTGCGCTGGGCGTCGACTTGGTCCGGGAACGCGGCGAAGGTGCCTGCGAGCACGGCCGGGCTGTCGACTACGGTGATCACGGCGTCGACGGTGCAGGCGTTGCGGATTTCCGGCCACTGGAAGGCTTGGACCAGGGGTTTCGGCAGGGCCAGACCCGAGGTTTCGATGAGGATGTGATCGAGGTCGCCACGACGGGCAACCAGTTCCTGCATCACCGGGAAAAACTCTTCCTGAACGGTGCAGCACAGGCAGCCGTTGGCCAGTTCGTACACGCGACCGACGGCTTCTTCTTCGGTGCAGCCGATGGTGCATTGCTTGAGGATGTCGCCATCGATGCCCAGTTCGCCGAATTCATTGACGATGACGGCGATGCGTCGGCCTTCGGCGTTGTCGAGCATGTGCCGCAGCAAGGTGGTTTTGCCCGAGCCGAGAAAGCCGGTGACGATGGTGACGGGGAGTTTGGCCAGTGTTTTCATCGGTTGCCCTCAGGCGTGCGGCGGGGCAACGAGGACGAAAGCAGCGCAGGCCGGTGGAAGCAGGCGCGCGGTTCGATTCGCCACCGGATCACCCCGCCCGGTTGTAGTGGAATTCCTCGGCCGCTTGCAGGCGGTCCGATTCGAGGCAGGTCTCCTGGCTCACGGCGGCCGGTCGCTGATAGGCATCATCAGGCGACCGGTATTCATCGCGCCTTCCCGCTCGCGCAGTGGCTGTGCAATGAAGCTGTCCGTTTACAGTTGCGGGGGCAGCTGCGGCTTGATACCGCATTCCCTTCTTAGCGCCGGTGGCCTTGGTAGTTGATAAAGGCGCCCGGCGAACCTCAAGTGCGCAAGGCTACGCAGTGACTGGAGGCCGGTCAATCGCGCTTTGCAATGATCGCCGCACCAATTGACGCACCGATCGCTGCATTGATTGACGCATCGGCTGAAGGGCCGATTGACGAGCCAAACAGCCCGTGGTCTGCTACACACCTTGTTACGGGTGCCCTTCACAGGGTGAAACGGGAAACCGGTGCGTACAGACCTTCGGGTGTGTATCAGTCCGGTGCTGCCCCCGCAACGGTAAGCGAGTGAAGAGTCAGATCCACTGTGTCGGCAACGATATGGGAAGGCGATTCTTGAAGGCACGACGGCTGTCACGGCTGATGCATGTGCCCCTCGCGAGCCCGGAGACCGGCCCGATAACGCTACATAACACAACCCGCGGTGGGCGGGCGCTGTTGATCACTGCCGGCCTTCGCCTGCGGAGTCTTCGCGTCTTTCCGTCCGCTGAATCCACTTCAGAGGGAAGCGCCATGTCCATCAGCACACCCCGCCAGACGTCCGGCACCAGCACAAACACCACAACAGCCGTGACCGCCACCCAAAGCCAGCGCCTTGTCGCCGCCGTCAGCGCGATGTTTCTCGGTGCGTTTCTGGTGTACTTCGCCGGTTTCTCCCACATCGATGCGGTGCACAACGCAGCACACGACACCCGCCACAGCTCCGCCTTCCCGTGCCATTGAGACCCGCCGCCATGTTCAAGCGAATTGCGCAAACGGCCGGGTTCACCGGACTGCTCGCCGCCCTGTTGTTGACGCTGCTGCAGAGCTTCTCGGTGGCGCCACTGATCCTGCAGGCGGAGACCTACGAAAAGGCCCCGGCTGCTGAGATGCACGAGCACGCCGAGGGTGCGATGGCCGGCCACGTCCATGACGCCGAAGCCTGGGAGCCGGAAGACGGCTGGCAGCGCGTGCTGTCCACCACCGGCGGCAATCTGGTGGTCGCGGTCGGCTTCGCCCTGATGCTGGCGGCGCTGTACACCCTGCGTACGCCGACCAGTGCCCGCGAAGGCGTGCTGTGGGGGTTGGCCGGTTATGCGGTGTTCGTGCTGGCGCCCACTCTCGGTTTGCCGCCCGAGCTGCCCGGCACTGTCGCGGCAGACCTGACACAACGGCAGATCTGGTGGGTCGGCACCGCCGCCTCCACGGCTGCAGGCCTGGCGTTGATCGTGTTTGCCCGGCACTGGCTGTTGAAGGCCTTGGGCGCGGTGATCCTGGTGGTGCCGCATATCGTCGGCGCGCCGCAACCGGCGGTGCATTCGGCACTGGCGCCGGAAGCCCTTGAAGCGCAATTCAAGATCGCGTCGCTGCTGACCAATGCGGTTTTCTGGATTGCCCTGGGCTGGATCAGCGCCTGGTTGTTTCGGCGCAATGAAGCGACCGCGACGCACGTCGGTTTGAAGCCTGCTCTGTGAATGAAGTGCGCGATCGGCCGCTGTGGGTGGTCGGTCTGGGCTGCCAGCGCGGCTGTTCGGCGCTGGAGCTTCGGCAGTTGATGGAGGATGGGTTGCGGGAGGGTCGTCTTCAGCTGAAAGACGTTGCCGCCCTCGCCTCCATTGACGGCAAGTCGGCTGAGGTAGGGCTGCTGGTACTGGGTCATGAGCTGGGGCTGACGATCGGGTTTTTCAGCGCGGGTGATCTGGCGGCTTACGAGGCACAGCTGACTTACCGTTCGGACATAGCTTTCGAACGCACCGGCTGCTACGGCGTGGCAGAAAGCGCGGCGCTGGCGATGGTGACACGGTTGACCGGCGCGCCCGCGACCTTGGTCATCCCCCGCCGAAAAAGCCCCCACGCGACCTTTGCTCTGGCAACCGCAAACGTTAGGGTTGGAGCAATCTCATAGGCCGGCTCAACCTTGTAGGACCGGCTAGAACTGTAGGACCGGCTTTAGCCGGGAAGGCGTCAGTGGTCCCACCGCAGATTTTGCTGGTGTGCCCGAGGGCCCCTTCCCGGCTAAAGCCAGTCCTACAAAGTCAGACCGAGTGCGCTCAGGGAGAATGCATCCGACGAGCCACTGCTCAAATGAACCCCAATCAGGACACCCCATGACTGTTTTTTTCATCGGCGCCGGCCCCGGCGATCCGGACCTGATCACTGTCAAAGGCCAGCGGCTGATCCGCTCCTGCCCGGTGATCATTTACGCCGGTTCCCTGGTGCCTGAAGCGGTGCTGGAAGGTCATCAGGCAGTTCAGGTCACCAACAGCGCTCCATTGCACCTTCAGCAGATCATCGAGCTGATGAAATCCGCTCATGCACAGGGCCAGGACGTGGCGCGTGTGCATTCCGGCGATCCGAGCCTGTATGGCGCGGTCGGCGAACAAATCCGCTGCCTGCGCGAGCTGCAGATCCCCTTCGAAATCATCCCCGGCGTCACCGCCACCGCCGCCTGCGCCGCGTTGCTCGGGACAGAGCTGACGCTGCCGGACATCTCCCAGAGCGTGATCCTGACCCGCTACGCCGACAAAACCGACATGCCCGAAGGCGAAAGCCTGGGCGATCTGGCACGGCACCGGGCAACCATGGCGATCCATCTGGGGGTCAATAACCTCGGCAAGATCGTCGCCGAGCTGACGCCGCACTATGGCGCCGACTGCCCCATCGCCGTGGTGCATCGCGCCAGCTGGCCGGATCAGGATTGGGTCACCGGCACACTGGCAGACATCGAGGAGAAGGTGCGGATCAAGGGATTTCGTCGCACCGCGCTGATCCTGGTGGGTCGGGTACTGGGCAACGACGTGTTCAGCGAGTCATCGCTGTATCGCGCGGGCCATGCCCATGTGTTCAGGCCCTAGCGTGCGCCTCTAGACCTTGGCGAGCGCCCACAAAAAAGCCCCGAACCCGTCGGGGCTTGCCTGCAACACCATACTTCCTGGTATCACACGTTGACTCAGTAGTACGCGTTTTCTTTCTGAGTGTGGTCGGTCACGTCACGCACACCGGTCAGCTCGGGGATGCGCTCCAGCAATGTGCGCTCGATGCCTTCCTTGAGCGTGACATCTGCCTGACCGCAACCCTGGCAACCACCGCCAAACTGGAGAATGGCGACATTTGCCTCATCTTCTTCCACCACCTCGATCAAGGTCACCTGGCCGCCGTGACTGGCGAGGCCCGGGTTGATCTCGGTCTGCAGGTAGTAATTGATACGCTCGTTGATCGGGCTGTCGGCGTTGACCATCGGCACTTTGGCGTTTGGCGCCTTGATGGTCAGTTGACCACCCATGCGGTCAGTCGCGTAATCGACAACGGCATCGTCCAGAAACGCTTCGCTGAACGCGTCGATCCAGGCGGTGAAGCTTTTCAGGCCGATGGCCGTGTCTTCAGGTTTCTCTTCGCCCGGCTTGCAGTAGGCAATGCAGGTTTCAGCGTATTGGGTGCCAGGCTGGGTAATAAACACGCGGATGCCGATGCCGGGGGTGTTCTGCTTTTCCAGCAGATCGGCCAGGTAATCGTGGGCGGCATCAGTAATCGTAATAGCGGTCATGAAAATTCCTCGCAGACGTGGGGCGCAGTTTACGCCAATCAACTGCGCCTGACAAAGCCCTAGTGTTTTAGTCAGGTAAGCGGTTTGCCTCGACTAAAAACCCGTCATGACAGAGCTGCTTCCTTGCTCGCCCTTCTCTGATCCAGCCATCCCTTCATGCGTCGGTACAGGCCCTTCTCGATCCACTCATAACTGAGCCACGCCCCCAGGGCGATGACCGGCACACAGACGGCAAACACCACGTACGGGTTAATGCCATAACGCTCGCTCACCAGCCAGCCCGCGTACAGCACCAGCACGTGGAGCAGGTACACCGAATACGAGCAATCGCCCATGACTTTGAGAAGGCGGTAGTTACGCAGATAGGGTTCGAGGGAGATGCAGGCCACCACAATCACAGCGCTCGGCAGGCCCCAATTGATGATGCGAGGCGCCGGTTGCAGGTGGTCGATGGTGAACAGCGCGGCGCCGATCGCGATCAATGGCAACCACAACCGTTCGCTGATCCAGCCCCGGCGATACATCACGCCGACGAAGATGCCGAGGAGGAATTCGTAAACGATGTCATTGGCGTAGAACCGGCTGACCAGCCCCGACCGACCCAGCACGTCGGTAATGGCGAACAGCGCCGCCGCCAGAATCAACGGGCGCAGCCGTTGCTGAAACAGAAAAACCATCGAGAACAGGACGTAGAACAGCATCTCGTAGTTCAGCGTCCAGCCCACGTTGAGGGTGGGATAAAGGCCGTAACCGCCGGGGTTTTCCGAAGGGATGAACAGCAGCGACAGCACAAAGCTCTGCCAGTCGACCACCTGGTGGGGCAGCAGCGGCTGGGCAACCACGACCAAGACACCCATCACCAAGGTGTACAGCCAGTACGCCGGGACGATACGAATAACCCGGTTGAGCATGAAACGGCCGGCGGGGATGTCCTTGTCCACGGTTGACAGGTAGATGACCAGACCGCTGATGACGAAAAAAATGTCGACGCCGACCGCGCCTTTTTCAGTGAAAAAGCGGCCGACTGGCCCACTCGGATGGAAGTCGAAAAAAATCTGCATGAAGTGGTGACACACAACAGCCCACGCGGCGAGTGCCCGCAGGGCCTGAACCGAAATCAACATCTGCAACCTCTTGCTTCGTCTGGATTGACCCCTGGCGCTATACCGGCAAAGGCACGGCGTCGGAGAGCGACTCACAGGGTCCGACTTCGAAAATTGCAAAAAGGTTCGGCGCCACTGACGGGCTGCATAATGGCTGCACGCCATGTCCAATAAGGGTTTCCCCGTTTGAAGCAGCGTCAGCCGGGCCGACGCCGAATGTGAAGATTCCTTAAATAACAGCGCCCCTGCGACTCACAGATTCTCGTACCGATTCATGTCCAGCACCCCTGCCTCGCGGGGTTCGGTTTCCTGAAGGTAGCGGTCCAGGTCGTGGAAGTAGGTCCAGAATAATGGATGGCTGCGGCGCACGCCCCAGCGCTGGACGATGGCGTCAAACGCCTGCTTGTGATCATGGGCCTGCTCCATCGCGTCAACAAACGCGCCGACCTCACTGGCCGGGATATTGAACATGAAATTCGGGTAGCTGCTCAGCACTCCCGGGTAGATCGTCAGCGTGTCCAGGCCCGGCTGGTAGCGGTAATCCTCACCCATCAGAAAGGCGACGTTACTGTGGGCGCGGTTGCGCAGCATGCTGTAAATGATGCGTTTGCCGCTGCCGTCCTGGATTCGCAGCATCGTCGCCTCCGGCAACTGGTGAATGACCTTCAGCCCCGCCGCAGGGCGCGAGGTTAGCCGGCTCAGGGTCTGCTCGACGTCGCTGAACACCGGGTCCAGTCCCTCACGCGAACAGTAGGCGCCGTCGCAGCGATTGATCGGGTCCGGCGTCACGTTCAAGGTGCCCGCACGCTCGATCAACTTGCGCTGGAAGTCACGCTTGGGGTTGTGCTCATCGAGCTTCAGGCCGGTCGGGGTGTGATCGTCGATGGCCTGATAATCCAGCCACATCTTCACTTTGCCGCCGTTCTGGTACCAGTCACCGAGGATGTCGTCACGCTTGTCCGCCGGCATCAGGCGCAGGAAATTGACCTCGGCGCCGTTGCGGATCAGGTCGAAATACAGACGCGTCTGCACCTGATGGGAAACGTTGCCGTAGACGTCGAAATTCACCGCCAGCTGGTAATAGGTGCGCTCCAGCAAGGGGTAGTCGAACAGCCAGACGCTGTTGGGAAGCGCGCCGATCAGGCCTTTGTTTACCGAGGCGCTGTCGAAGTGGCGGAAGATGGTCAGCAGCGCATTGTCGTTCCCCGCCCACAGGGTCGCCCATCCCGGCGGCGGCATGTGCGCGTAGGCATCGCTGCGCAGGTCTTCGTATTGATTGCGCTTGTCGCGGTAGTCGTGCCACAGGGTCAGGACACTGCCGATGTCATCGTCCTGCCCCGGCATCGCCAGCAACGGCGTGGCCTTGGCCCGATAGGCCGCATCGGTGATGTAACGGTCGTGGCCGGGCTCCTGGAACAGCGCCCAGAAATGATCGCGAATCACGTCCGTGGCGATCTCGCCCCGACACACCGGGCCGCGAATGAAGGTGCGCACGAAGTATTCGGCGTTATCCAGCATGAACTGGTAACGCGCGACGGCGGGGATCTGCTGGAACGTTTCAAACGGGTTGGCCCGATGCTGCGGACCATAGCCGGGCAGCTCGGTGGCATGCCAGGTCCCGCTGTAGAACAGTTGCTTGACCCGGGCCAGCTTCTGCGGGCCCATCGGGTAGGTGATGTGGGTCTTGTGGACGATAACGCCCTGCACCGGCATCAGGCGGTAATAGAAGGTGGTGCCAGGATCATCGTCGGGGCGGCGCGTGGCGATCAGGTCGACGGGTTGGCCGCTTGGCGTGCGCGAGCGCACCCACTGGAAGAAATGCCCCGGCTCGCCGTCGCTGAAATACACGTGGGCGAGAAACAGATGTTCGTACAGCCAGCGGCCGACCAGCGCTTCGCTCGATCCGGGACGATTGAGCAGGCTTTCCCATTCGTTGATCTGCACCGTTTCCCGCGCACTCGGTTGCAGCGGCGTCTGTTCCACCGGCGCCCCGGCTGCCAGCCAGCGTTGCAGCGTGCTGTATTGAGCGTCGGTGAGGCCGGTCACCGCCAGGGGCATGCCCTGCCCCGGACGCGCCTTGGCATAGGCGGCGAACTCGTTGGGCAACGGGCACATGTTCTGGCGATTCAAGCCCAGCACGATGTCGTCCGGCAGCCGCGCGTTGGGCACCAACGGCGCGCCGTGCCCGAACTCGAGCATCTTTGCCATCAGCGCCGCCTGATTGCTCTGCCCGTCCAGCACTGAATAAAAGCCTTTTTTGCGCCAGGCGTCAGGGCCCTGCGCGTCGACGAAAATCCGGGTGGGTGCGACCGCCTTGCTGCGGTCGCCTTCGTAAACCGGCACCTTCGATGCACCGCGCAGCACACCTTCGCCGCTGCCCAGGTTCAGCTGGCAGGCAGCGTCATTGCACGCATGGCAGGCAACGCACTTCTCGGTGAAGATCGGCTGGATATCACGGCTGTAGGAAATAGCCGGAGACTGAAGGGGTGACTGCGCGAACGCTGCACCGCAAAACAACAAGGCCAGGGAACTGGCGAGCACGCGATGCAACATGGAACGGGCGTCCTGAAAATGATTCGGCCGAATTCTACCTGTGGCTAATGGCCTGCAACATGAACAGAATTCATGTAAATCCCGGAATGATTTAAATCCGCGCAGGTTTGCTATTATTTCGCTCTTTTCAGCGCCACCTTATTTCGTACTTCTTCATCCGGGTAACCTCATGTCAGATCGCAGCGCGCGTCTTCAAGCACTCCAGCAGGCTCTTCAACAGCGAATCCTGATCCTCGATGGCGGCATGGGCACGATGATCCAGAGCTATCGGCTGGAGGAAGAAGACTACCGCGGCAAGCGTTTCGCCGACTGGCCGAGCGACGTCAAGGGCAATAACGACCTGTTGATCCTGACCCGGCCCGACGTGATTGGCGCGATCGAGAAGGAATACCTCGACGCCGGCGCCGACATTCTCGAAACCAACACCTTCAACGCCACCCAGGTGTCCCAGGCCGACTACGGCATGGAAGCGCTGGTCTATGAACTGAACGTGGAAGGCGCGCGCCTGGCCCGCCAGGTCGCCGACGCCAAGACCCTGGAAACCCCCGACAAGCCGCGTTTCGTCGCCGGCGTGCTCGGCCCGACCAGCCGCACCTGCTCGCTGTCGCCGGACGTCAACAACCCCGGCTACCGCAACGTGACCTTCGACGAACTGGTGGAGAACTACACCGAAGCCACAAAAGGCCTGATCGAAGGCGGTGCGGACATGATCCTCATCGAAACCATCTTCGACACCCTCAACGCCAAAGCGGCGATTTTCGCCGTTCAGGGTGTGTTCGACGAACTGGGCTTCGAGCTGCCGATCATGATTTCCGGCACCATCACCGACGCCTCGGGCCGCACCCTCTCCGGCCAGACCACCGAAGCGTTCTGGAACTCGGTGCGTCACGCCAAGCCGATCTCCGTGGGCCTCAACTGCGCGCTGGGCGCCAGCGAGCTGCGGCCGTATCTGGAAGAGCTGTCCAATAAAGCCGAAACCCACGTGTCGGCGCACCCGAACGCCGGCCTGCCCAACGAATTCGGTGAGTACGACGAAGCCCCGGCAGAGATGGCCAAAGTCGTGGAGGAGTTCGCCCAGAGCGGCTTCCTGAACATCGTCGGCGGTTGCTGCGGCACCACCCCGGCGCACATCAAGGCCATCGCCAACGCCGTCGCCCCGTACGCGCCGCGGCCGATTCCAGATATCCCGAAGGCCTGCCGCCTCTCGGGTCTGGAGCCGTTCACCATCGATCGCAGCTCGCTGTTCGTCAACGTCGGCGAGCGCACCAACATCACCGGCTCTGCCCGTTTTGCCCGCCTGATCCGCGAAGACAACTACACCGAAGCCCTGGAAGTCGCCCTGCAGCAGGTCGAAGCCGGCGCCCAGGTGATCGACATCAACATGGACGAGGGCATGCTGGACTCGAAGAAGGCCATGGTGACCTTCCTCAACCTGATTGCCGGCGAGCCTGATATTTCCCGCGTGCCGATCATGATCGACTCGTCGAAATGGGAAGTCATCGAAGCCGGCCTCAAGTGCATTCAGGGCAAGGGCATCGTCAACTCGATCAGCATGAAAGAAGGCGTCGAGCAGTTCATTCATCACGCCAAACTGTGCAAACGCTACGGCGCGGCGGTGGTGGTGATGGCCTTCGACGAAGCCGGCCAGGCCGACACCGAGGCGCGCAAGAAGGAAATCTGCAAGCGCTCCTACGACATTCTGGTCAACGAAGTCGGCTTCCCGCCGGAAGACATCATTTTCGACCCGAACATCTTCGCCATCGCCACCGGCATCGAGGAGCACAACAACTACGCCGTCGACTTCATCAACGCCTGCGCGTACATCCGCGACGAGCTGCCGTACGCGTTGACATCGGGCGGCGTGTCCAACGTGTCGTTCTCGTTCCGCGGCAACAACCCCGTGCGCGAAGCGATTCACTCGGTGTTCCTGCTGCACGCGATCCGCAACGGCCTGACCATGGGCATCGTCAACGCCGGCCAGCTGGAGATCTACGACCAGATCCCGGCCCAGCTGCGCGACGCGGTGGAAGACGTGGTGCTCAACCGCACCCCGGAAGGCACCGACGCCCTGCTGGCCCTCGCCGACCAGTACAAAGGCGACGGTTCGGTCAAGGAAGCGGAAACCGAAGAGTGGCGCGGCTGGGAGGTCAACGAGCGCCTCAAGCACGCGCTGGTCAAGGGCATCACCACGCACATCGTTGAAGACACCGAGCTGTCGCGGCAATCGTTCAAGCGCCCCATCGAGGTCATCGAGGGCCCGCTGATGGCTGGCATGAACGTGGTCGGCGACCTGTTCGGATCGGGCAAGATGTTCCTGCCCCAAGTGGTTAAATCCGCCCGCGTGATGAAGCAGGCCGTGGCGCACCTGATTCCTTTCATTGAAGAGGAGAAAGGCGACAAGCCCGAAGCCAAGGGCAAGATCCTCATGGCGACGGTCAAGGGCGACGTCCATGACATCGGCAAGAACATCGTCGGCGTGGTGCTGGGCTGCAACGGTTACGACATCGTCGACCTCGGCGTGATGGTGCCGGCCGAGAAAATCCTGCAGGTGGCCCGTGAGCAGAAGTGCGACATCATCGGGCTGTCCGGCTTGATCACGCCTTCCCTGGACGAAATGGTTCACGTCGCCCGCGAGATGCAGCGTCAGGACTTCCACCTGCCATTGATGATCGGCGGTGCGACCACCTCCAAAGCCCACACGGCGGTGAAGATCGAGCCCAAGTACAGCAACGACGCGGTGATCTACGTCACCGACGCTTCACGCGCCGTGGGCGTGGCGACGCAGCTGCTGTCCAAGGAGCTGAAAGCCGGTTTCATCGAGAAGACCCGCGCCGAATACGTTGAAGTGCGCGAGCGCACGTCTGCCCGCAGCGCCCGCACCGAGCGCCTGAGCTACGGCGCGGCGATCGCCAAGAAGCCGCAGTTCGACTGGGCGAGCTACCAGCCGGTGAAGCCGACGTTCACCGGGGTCAAGGTGCTGGAAGACATCGACCTGAACGTGCTGGTGGATTACATCGACTGGACGCCGTTCTTCATTTCATGGGACCTGGCCGGCAAGTACCCGCGCATTCTGACCGACGAAGTGGTGGGCGAAGCAGCCACCTCGCTGTTCAAGGACGCCCAGGAGCTGCTGCGCAAACTGATCGACGAGAAGTTGATCCGCAGCCGCGCCGTGTTCGGCTTCTGGCCGGCCAATCAGGTTGACCACGACGACATTCAATTGCTCGACGATAACGGCGCGCCACTGGCCAAGCTGCATCACCTGCGCCAGCAGATCATCAAGACCGACGGCAAGCCGAACTTCTCCCTGGCCGACTTCGTGGCGCCCCAGGGCAGCGGCGTGACCGATTACGTCGGTGGCTTCATTACCACCGCCGGCATTGGCGCGGAAGAGGTGTCGAAGGCGTACCAGGACAAAGGCGACGACTACAACGCGATCATGGTCAAGGCGCTGGCGGACCGGCTGGCCGAGGCCTGCGCCGAGTGGCTACACCAGCAGGTGCGCAAGGAATATTGGGGCTATGCCCACGACGAGCAGTTGGGCAACGACGAACTGATCAAGGAGCAATACACCGGCATCCGCCCTGCCCCCGGCTATCCGGCCTGCCCGGACCATACCGAGAAAGGCGTGCTGTTCGACCTCCTCGACCCGGCCCAGGGCGACGGCAAACCCGGGGTCAGCGGCGTGTTCCTCACCGAGCACTACGCGATGTTCCCGGCGGCGGCGGTCAGCGGCTGGTACTTCGCCCACCCGCAGGCCCAGTACTTTGCCGTGGGGAAAGTGGACAAGGATCAGGTGGAAAGCTACACGGCGCGCAAGCAGCAGGATCTGAGCGTGACCGAACGCTGGCTGGCGCCGAACCTGGGGTATGACGAGTAAGCGCGGCAGATGTGTTATTGGCCGACTTGATCGTTCAGGCATTACAGAACCTGTGGGAGCGAGCTTGCCCGCGAATCCGGCACTCCAGACGCTGAAATATTCAGCGGATTTGCCAGGCTCCATCGCGAGCAAGCTCGCTCCCACTGGCTGGAGGTCCTGGCTACTGGTGCGTCACCCAGAACACCGCCGCCCCCACCACCAGCACAATGATGAACAGAATGGCCCATGCATCCACATGGCTCTCGGATTTGGCAACTTTCGGGTGATTTCGCATTGCATCGCCTTTTGTCTGTTTTATGGGTGATCGCAAAACTCGCGGACTAGCGACGAGCGTCGTTGGCCATTCCCAGAGTAAAGTCGAGCTATGCCCTTATCACAAGTGAGGTTATGCCGGTCCGACGTGCTGCTTAGCACTTTTGGTTCTGTGCATATACTCAAACATCACTTTTGCGCATATCTACAAACTGGTAACCTCCCCCGGCTCCGCAAGGAGTGCGCGGCCGTGCGCGCAGATTTGTTCGGTAGCCCGAAAGCAGACGACAACGCATCGCCTTTCCGGCTGGCCCAGCAGCAGTGAACCGCCTGAGAACAGGACCACCATGTACGTATACGACGAGTACGATCAGCGGATCGTCGAGGACCGCGTCAAGCAGTTCCGCGACCAGACCCGCCGCTATCTGGCCGGCGAGCTCAGCGAAGAAGAGTTCCGCCCGCTTCGCCTGCAAAACGGCCTCTACATTCAACGCTTCGCCCCGATGCTGCGCGTCGCTGTGCCTTACGGCCAGCTGACTTCACGCCAGGCCCGCATGCTGGCGAAAATCGCCCGCGATTACGACAAGGGCTACGCGCACATCAGTACCCGCCAGAACGTGCAGTTCAACTGGCCGGCACTCGAAGACATCCCCGACATTCTCGCCGAGCTGGCCACCGTGCAGATGCACGCGATCCAGACCAGCGGCAACTGCCTGCGCAACGTCACCACGGACCAGTTCGCCGGCGTCGCCGCCGACGAACTGGTAGACCCGCGCCCCTGGTGTGAAATCGTCCGTCAGTGGACCACCTTCCACCCGGAATTCGCCTACCTGCCGCGCAAGTTCAAGATCGCGATCAACGGCTCGACCTCCGACCGTGCCGCCATCGAAGTGCACGACATCGGCCTGGAGCCGGTCAAGAATGCTGCCGGCGAGCTGGGCTTCCGCGTGCTGGTCGGCGGCGGCCTCGGCCGTACGCCGGTGGTGGGTGCGTTCATCAACGAGTTTCTGCCGTGGCAGGACCTGTTGAGCTACCTCGACGCCATCCTGCGTGTGTACAACCGCTACGGCCGTCGTGACAACAAGTACAAGGCGCGCATCAAGATTCTGGTCAAGGCACTGACGCCTGAAGTGTTCGCCGAGAAGGTGGAGGCCGAGATGGCCCACCTGCGCGGCGGCCAGACCACCCTGACCGAGGCCGAAGTGCATCGCGTCGCCAAGCACTTCGTCGACCCGGACTACAAGGCGCTGACCGATTACAGCGCCGAACTGGCTCAGCTGGATCAACAGCACCCCGGTTTCGCCCGCTGGCGCTCGCGCAACGTCCTGGCCCATAAAAAGCCGGGCTACGCAGCAGTGACCTTGTCGTTGAAACCCACTGGCGTCGCGCCGGGCGACCTCACCGACAAGCAACTGGACGGCATCGCCGACCTCGCCGACACCTACAGCTTCGGTCAACTGCGTACGTCCCACGAGCAGAACATCATCCTGGCCGACGTCGAGCAGAGCCAACTGTTCACGATGTGGGGCGAACTGCGCGAGCAAGGCTTCGCGACGCCGAACATTGGTCTGCTGACGGACATCATCTGCTGCCCGGGTGGCGACTTCTGCTCCCTGGCCAACGCCAAGTCGATCCCGATTGCCGAGTCGATCCAGCGCCGTTTCGACGACCTTGATTACCTGTTCGACATCGGCGAGCTGGACCTGAACATCTCCGGATGCATGAACGCCTGTGGCCACCACCACGTCGGCCACATCGGCATTCTCGGCGTGGACAAGAAAGGCGAAGAGTTCTACCAGGTGTCCCTGGGTGGCAGCGCCAGCCGTGACGCCAGCCTGGGCAAGATCCTTGGGCCGTCGTTCGCACAGGACGTCATGCCGGATGTGATCGAGAAGCTGATCGACGTCTACGTTGAGAAACGCAACGAAGACGAGCGCTTCATCGACACCTACCAGCGTATTGGCATCGACCCTTTCAAGGAGCGCGTCTATGCAGCGAATCATTAAGAACAACGCGGTCATCGACGAGACCTGGCACCTGCTGCCCAAGGACACGACGTTCGACAGCCTGTCCAACTGCGACGACCTGATCGTGCCGCTGAACCTGTGGCGCGAGCATGCCCATGCGTTGAAGGCCCGCGACGGCGGTCTGGGTGTCTGGCTGGACAGCGACGAGGAAGCCGAGGAAATCGGTGACGACGCGGATCAGTTCCAGGTCATCGCCCTGAACTTCCCGGCCTTCACCGACGGCCGCAGCTACTCCAACGCCCGCCTGTTGCGTGACCGCTACGGTTACAAGGGCGAGCTGCGGGCGATTGGCGATGTGTTGCGCGATCAGTTGTTTTACCTGCACCGCTGCGGGTTCGATGCGTTCGCGATTCGTGCCGACAAAGACCCGTACGAAGCGCTGGAAGGGTTGAAGGACTTTTCCGTGACGTATCAGGCTGCCACTGATGAGCCGCTGCCGCTGTTCCGGCGGCGTTGATCCGAGACGGATCAATATCCAACAAAAAGCCCCGGTTTCGTGAGAAACCGGGGCTTTTTAATTCAGCTGGGTCATGGTGCAGACGCCGTCAACCTTGCGGTGTGGCGTCCGACGTCTTCCCGGCTAAAGCCGGTCCTACGAAATCACCAGAATCGCTGCTGCGTCAGCTTGCCCCACCACCCTGTCACCAACCGGTCAACCGACGTGCTAGCGGCGATGCCTACCCGCTGCTGCAGGCTTTTGCGCTCGGCATATTGAAGGTGGAACACCTCGGCGGTCTTGGCCTTCTCCGACAGGTATTCATCGCTGGTCTTTAGCTCATCCACCAGCAGTTTGTCCTTGGCCGCGATGCCCAGCCAGATCTCGCCGGTGGCGACTTCGTCGATCTGCAACTGCGGGCGGTAGCTGGCGACGAAGTTCTTGAACAGCTCGTGGGTGATGTCCAGGTCCTCCTGAAACTTCTCACGGCCCTTCTCGGTGTTCTCGCCAAACACCGTTAGGGTGCGCTTGTACTCGCCGGCGGTCAGCACCTCGAAATCGATGTCGTGCTTTTTCAGCAGCCGATTGACGTTGGGCAGTTGGGCAACCACACCAATCGACCCCAGAATCGCGAACGGCGCACTGATGATCCGGGTGCCGATGCACGCCATCATGTAGCCGCCGCTGGCCGCGACCTTGTCGATGCAGATGGTCAGCGGAATGCCCGCCTGACGAATCCGCGCCAGTTGCGACGACGCCAGGCCATAGCTGTGGACCATGCCGCCGCCGCTTTCGAGGCGCAGCACCACTTCATCCTTGGGCGTGGCGAGGGTCAGCAGCGCGGTGATCTCGTTGCGCATGTTCTCGGTGGCCGAGGCCTTGATGTCGCCATCGAAGTCCAGCACGTAGACCCGAGACTTGACCTCGGTGGACTTCTTGTCCTTCTTCAGCTCCTTGGCCTGAGCCTTGCGCAGCGCCTTGAGCCGGGCCTTGTCCAGCAGCGAGCCTTCAAGGCGATCACGCAGCCCTTTGTAGAAATCATTGAGCTTGGTGACATGCAGCTGGCCTCCTGCGCTGCGACGCCCGCGACCGCGCATCGAACCGATGACCACCAGCACCACAATGATCGCGATCACGATGGTGACGGTCTTTGCCAGGAAACTGGCGTAATCGAAAATGAACTCCACAGAAACTCCTTACCGGTACAGCAGATCCTCGGCAGAGGATCGCGAGTGGGGCCAAGCATACCGGCGCGCCGGTGGCCGGGCCAGTGACGAGACGGGTGAATACGGGACAGATCGGCCAATTCAAACGAGCGTATGTTTTTTCATTGACAGACCGCGGGCCGTCCTCATAACCTCCCAGCACTTTCAACGTGCCAGGGTGACGCGGTCGTGGGCAGCATCTATCTCATACGACATGGCCAGGCCTCGTTTGGTGCGGACGATTACGACGTCCTGTCGCCCACCGGTTTTCGTCAGTCGGAAATCCTCGGCGCGCACCTGGCGCAGCTGGGCCTGACCTTCGATCGCTGCATCAGCGGCGCCCTGTTCCGCCAGCGCCACACGGCCGACACCGTGATCGCCCAGCTCAATGCCGCCGGCCTCGCTACACCCGAACTCGAAACCGACATCGCCTTCAATGAATTCAACGCAGAAGGCGTGATCCGCGCGCTGCTCCCCGCGATGCTGGATGAAGAACCCGAAGCCTTCGAGATCATGCGTGACGCGGCCAATAACCGCGCCGAGTTCCAGCGCCTGTTTGCCGCGATCATTCGCCGCTGGCTGGTGGGCGATCACGACGCCGCCGCGCTGCAGAGCTGGCAGGCCTTCGTCGAGCAGGTTGAAGCGGGCCTGAGCGGCATTCTCGACAGTGCCGGGCCGAGTGATCGCATTGCTGTGTTCACCTCGGGCGGCACCATCACTGCCCTGCTCCATCTGATCACGCAAATGCCGGCCACCCAGGCCTTCGAACTCAACTGGCACATCGTCAACACCTCGCTCAATCTCCTGAAGTTTCGTGAGCGCGAGGTGACCCTGGCTTCCTTCAACAGTTACGCGCACCTGCAACTGATGAAGGCGCCGGAGCTCATCACTTACCGCTGAGCCCGGCCAATCGCACTCGCAAAGTGCTCGTCATCACTCATATAAAAGGATCACACCATGAGCTCCGTAGAAAACGCCGTCCAAGCCATGAAAGCCAAGTTCAACCCAGCCGCTGCTGCGGGCCTGGACCTGGTGTTCGGTTTCCGCATCGACGAAACCAAGAACTTCTCCCTGATCGTCAAGGACAGCACCTGCGAATTGCAGGAAGGCGAAAACCCGGATGCGCAGGTCACCCTGGTGATGGACGGCGAAACCCTGGAAGGCATCGTCAGCGGCGAGACCGACGGCATGCAGGCGTTCATGGGCGGTAAACTGCGCGCTGAAGGCGACATGATGCTGGCGATGAAACTGAGCGAGCTGTTCCCTTCCTGAGAACGCCTTGCCTTTTCGAATGAACCGAAGCTGCCCGGCTTCGGTTTTTTTTCGTCCGGACTGTGCTTGCGAAGAGAGGAACGGCGACTGAGTATTCAGCAGCTGGAAGGCCGTCTTCGTGAGCAAGCTCACTCCCACAGGGACCGTGTTTACTGTACGAAAGCGTGGCGCCTGGCCGCGCGCATATTCTGCGTAGCACGAGACACTGTGGGAGCGAGCTTGAACTGGCCTAATGATTTTGGACATCTCAATCGGGCGCTAAGATGGCGCCCAAATCGGAGGTGTTATGGGCATGCGTACTTCTTACTCGAACGAATTCAAACTCAAAGCAGCGGCAATGGTGCTGGACGAGGGCCAATCAGTCCCTGAAGTCTGCGACAACCTCAGCATTGGCCGAACCGCGCTGCGTCGCTGGGTCGAACAAGTGCGTGCGGAGCGCCAAGG
>NZ_JASCOY010000064.1:0-31209 GCF_029960075.1 Pseudomonas sp. PS02290 | reverse complement strand
GGACAGCTCGGTGTGAACTGCCGAGTGCATGGCGATCACCGCCAGACCACCCAGCTGACCGGTGTAGTCACCCATGGTCGCCTTGGCTTTGATGATCGCGGTCGGGCTGATGATGCCGCCGGCGTCGATGACCATGTCGCCGCCGTTACCCGCAACGTTGTCGTTGTAGATGCCGATGGCAGTGGCGATCGCGCGGCGCTGGGCCACACGGCGCCAGTAGCTGAGCAGGCGGCCTGCAACGAATTCCAGCGGATCCTGCTTGGTGATGTTCTTCACCAGGTTCATGCAGTTCCAGCCTTCGTTGAGGTACGCAGCGCGTGCGCTCATCGATGCGCTGGTGACCGACAGCGGCACCGCGATGTCGGTGTATACGTCGTTCGAGTAGTTCGACTCGATAGAAGCATCCAGATCGACCCACCACGGAATGGTGAAGGTGTTGGATGGGCTCGCCAGCAGCGCGGTCATGTCCGCGTTGGTGGTGAGGATGCCCGACTCGAAGAACGCGGTGCGCTCTACCGAGTTTACGGCGATGTAGTCGCGCAGTTCGTCGCGGAACACGACGTCCGAGAGAATGGTTGGCATTGCAGGTTCCTTTACTTGGCCTCAGCAGCCGCTTTCATGCGTGCGTGCTCGGCGGGGTTGGTTCGGCGAAGCTCTACTCGCTCCATACCGGTCATTTGGTCCCACGTTTTGGTGGCCCCGCCACCCTTACCCCCGGCAGCCCCGCCGCCGTTCGCTTGACTGCCGCGCACCAGTGCTGCGTAGCGCGGCGCTTGCTGAAATTCTTTTGCCAGGTCATCGAGGCTGGCGATGGTCAGGTTGCCGGCGGCATCCGTGACCTTTACTTGGCCGTCTACGATCTTCAGGCGGCGCTGCACGAACTCGGCGAGTATTTCAGCGTTCTCGCCGTCGGCGATGCCGGTGGCGATTTTGCTGGCTGCCGAGGTGAGGTCTCGGCGCTCGATGCTGGCGATAAGCTCGGCTTTGCTGGTGCGCTCGGCCGCGAGTGCTTGCTCGCTGCTGGCGTACAGCTGCTCGAAGTCGCCGCGCTGCTTGGCCGCATCGCGCTCTTGCTGTTCGCGCTTTTCTTCTGCTTCACGGCGCAGGCGCTTGGCTTCCTTCGCCTCATCGAGCAGCGTCTGATTCTGGCGCTTCAGGCCCTCCACATCCTCGCCACCGGTGGGTAAGCCCTCAACGACGAGAACGAAGTCATCGCCCACCGCTTTGTAAATCGCCTGCATGGCTGCATCGAGCGCTTCGTATTCCGCCTTGCTGATCTTGTACTTCATGTCATCCCCCGGATGATTTGCCGTTGGCTCAGCCGCGGGCGTAAAAAAACCGGCTCAAGGCCGGTCGTTTGATGGTTCGGTGTCAGAGTCCCGCTCGCTCGAAGGCCAGCGGCTCAAGGTCCTTCAGTTGCTGCAGGTTCAGGGTCTTGCCGTTGTCGTCGACGAACTTGTCCAGGGTCAGGTCGCCCTTCGTGAACAAGGCATACCGCTTCGGCCCGAGTACGTCGCGCTGGAAAGCGGCAGGTTGCCGTGACAGCCAGTCCTGATAGCTTGTCTTACTGGACACCAGCTCAATACCGTCAGGGCCGATTGAGGGCCGCGTCGAGCCTTTGATTTCGCGGGCGAACTCGCCCTTCAGCACAGGAAGGACGCCCGACCTGCACCCCCAATGCCCTGGCGGCTTAGGGTCATGCCAAGCGTAGATATGCTGATCTCGGGCCTGGCACATCGGACTGGTGTGTGAGTCGAGCGTCGATATCCAGCGCCAGCCTTCCAGGATGTCGTCGTTGGCCTTGAGCGTTTCCATGCGCGCCGTACTGGCGACATGGTTGGTCATGGTGCGAACGAGTGACGACGCCTGATCCTGATGCAACTGGTGAACGCTGGTAAGGCGCCGGCCGATCTGTTGGCTGGTCTCGCCCAGGCTGGAACCGATCTGGATCTCACCGATGATCTCGGCGGCCTTCTTGGTCCCGAACTGGTCAAGCGCACCGCCAATGCTGATCCGCTGGGCACCCTTACGCGCTTCGAGGATCAGCGGGTCAGCCAAGGCGGCAGCGCTCACCATTTCAGCAGATGGCACGTTGAGCTGAACAACCAGCTTCACGACCTTGCCCAGCATGGTGGCGTTGAACTCAGCCTCGTAGGCGGCGAACTCGCCAAGGTCCAGCTGCGCCCTACCCTTGAGGTCGTCGTAGATGCCCCGCAAATCTCCCTGTAGCGTTTCGATCTGCGAGTTGTACCGACGAGTGCCGTAAGCGCTCAGTCCGGCCGTGACGCGATCCTTGGCAGTGTTGATGGCTTTACTGATGAACGATGCCACCCGCTTCAGGTTGCCGCCGGCGTAGCGCTGGACGTAGACCTGGTGTCTGGTGGTGGCGTCCGTCAGATAGCCTTCACTACTCATCGATCACCTCGGGCTGCTTGGTGCCGGTTGGGTCATTCTCGCTGCCCAGCACCGGCGCATCGGCCTCACGGTCTTCGTCGATATCCTCGTCCGTGCGATCCGACTCGATGACGCCCGCTTGGCGCAGGTTGGTACGCAAGTCCTTCTTGGCGATGATGCCCTGCTGCCAGAGCTGCACCTGAGCCAGGATGGCCTGAGCATCCATGACCTGATCGAAGAACTCCTGGTTGAGCCAGAAGACCGTCCCGGCCTCGTCCACGGCGTCCATCATGAAACGCTGGGCGTCGAACAGAGCGAGGCGGATCGCCTCGGAGACGTTGCCCGCGATCGTGCCGAGCACCGAGTTATCGGAGCTGTACCGGATGCGAACTGCTTCCGCCGTTTCAGCACCGCCGCCCTGCTGGACGATTCGGGCGCCGATCATGAGCATCTGCTCTTCTTTGTCCTTCATCAGCTCGCGGGCCAGTTGGCTCTCATCGGCTTGCAGGAAGGTGGCAGTGCCGGATTTGCCGAGGTTGTGGCCTCTACGCGACCCGATCTGCATTCCGTTCGGGTTCAGCTTGATGAAGCTGTCCGGGTCGATGTCCGTGGTGATGAACAGCGTTGGCTGCGAGGCGATGAACCCCGATTCCTCCACCGTGGCGCTGTTGCCATAGTGCAGGATGTTCACCTCAGCCAAGTCCTCAAGCGGGGCCTTGTCGATGCTGGCATCGTTGTTCTGCGCGCCGAAGAAGTGGAACGGGATGTGGTCGAAGGTCTTACCGGTCTTATCCTTCGGCTCGCTCTCTTCGCCGTCTTGCTGGTCTTCGCTGTACACGCGCTGGATGTACCGGCCGCTGATCAGCATCAGCGCGCGGTATTGGTCCTTGGCCGTGAACTCGAAACCGTCCTCGGTGGGCTCGTTGATCTTTTCATGTAGCACGACGAGGGTCAGGCGCTTCACACCGTCGATCACGTCCTCGCGCCAGTTGACGATCGTCTCGGCTGGGTAGAAGTGAACGTAGGCACGCGCCTTTGCTGCTTGGGCAACAGTGAGCGAGGTCTGCCCCTCTGGCATCTGCACCTTCGGGTAATCGACGAGGAAACCGCCGCGGCCAGTGTCCAGGCATTCGCCGGTCGCTTCCTTGCATAGCTGCTCAAGGCTCGCCCCGTCGCCGCTGACGTTCTCCAGGAGATAGTTGATCGCGGCCGGCAGCTCGATCTCCGCCGTCTTGCGGAAGACCGCACCCATCAGCCCGGTGCGCGTGCGACCGGTGACATTCAGGAACATCGCGCGCCGCTTGAGCTGCTGATACCGCTCCTTGTTCTCTTCCGACTTGTTGAGCGGGTCCGGCATCGGCAGGTATTCGTCGTACTTGCGGACCTCACGCGGGCCAGCAACGCAGCGCTTGACCAGCTGCCAGCCGGGCAAGGCCTCCGTGTACTCTGCCCGGACGGCGCTGTAATTGGGCATATCGGCCTCAGAACGTGAAGGTGACAGGGATGTGGGTCATCGGCTTGATGATCGGGTAGTCGTAATGGATGAAGTAGCCGCCGGCGTCGTTAGCGTGGTCAACGCCTGACTTCTTGTCGGGCTCGCCATTGGGCGCCCACACCTGCTGCTCCAAGCCGTCCGCGTAAGTCGGGCAGCGCAGCGGATTGACCAGGTAACGTCTGTCGCCGTTGGCGTTGCAGAACATGGCGTTCATGGCGTTGATCCGGTCCTTCACCGGCGGGTTTGCATCTGGAGCGATGACGCTGAACCCGGCCTGGCGAAGGATGGCGATGTCCGTCTCGCTTGCGTTGACAGACTTGCGTGATCCGCCGGAGGCGTCCGGATAGATCCTGATTTCGCAGGTCTTCTCGTAGTCCTTGCCGGTGTAACGCCAGTAGCGTTCCTTGATGCGCCGGATCATGTCAGGCGTGTCGAAGCCATCAATCAGCTCATCTACTGCGCGAGGCATGCCGTCGGCGCGCTTGACGTGCGTGATCGCCGCCATCTTGCCGACGTTGAAGTCCATGCCGATGAACAGCGGTTCGCCGGGCTCCACCGTGTCGAAACACTGGTTAAGCTTGCGGTCGTAGGCGTGATAGATCGACCCAGCATTCAGGTTGACGAACTGACCATTGAGGTAAGCGAGGATCAACTGAGGCGGGTAAGACTCCATCAGCGATGGGATGTAGTCGGGCGGCAGGTTCAGCTCATTGTCGAACGTGCTGGCTTGCACAAGGCCATACATCCCCTGCATGCCCGGCTTTTCGCGAAGCTGCTTCACGAACTGCTGGTAGACGAACTTGAAACCCTCGGGCGTCGTCGTGACGTCCACGCCATTCTTCAGCCCGGGCGCGTTGTAACGCATCCGCGCGATGATCTTGCGCCAAGCGTGCTCAGCCTTGAGCGCGGGCAACACGTCCAGCTCATCCACCAGGGCGTGACCGATCTTGAAGCCGACAATGGTCTGCGGCTTCTCCATCGAGCGGCAGATCGTCGTGCTGCGATACTGCCCGCCGCTGTAGAACTCGACCTCCTTGTCGCTCTCCTTGGTTTTGACCTTCAGCCCCCAGTCAAACGCCACCTCTTCAATCGTGGGGAAGAAGATGTCGCGGATCTGCGGATAGGTTGGAGCGAAGTAGCCTGAGTTGATGCGCGGCCACTCCCAGACGTGTTTGCAGATGCCTGCGCAACCGACCCACGTCTTGCCCGAGCCGAAGCCTGCAACGAACCCACGAAACTTGTGGGGCATGTTGATGAAGTTTGACTGGGGCACGTTAAGGGTTGGCATCTTGCTTCCTCGCGTCCACCACAACTACTTCGACGCGCTGCGGAGCGAGACCCTGATCGCCGTCCTCCTGCAGTCGTTTGATCTCCGCCTTCCGCTTCTCGATCTCTAAACGCTTCAGCTCTGCGTCCAATGCAAGGTGTCCAGGAGCGGAGAACATGCCGAGGTGACGCCCGATATCGACCAGTGCGCCTTTCTTATCATGGAGCTTGACCTTCAACCCATCCCGGCCTTGAGAGACCTCGGCGATTGCGCCGGCAGTGTTGTCGTCAATCTCGGTGGAGTCGATCAGTGCAAGGCCATGATACGGGACCATGTCCTCCGCACACTCTTCGTCTCCATCAACCACCCGAACCTGTGTCTCACCCCACTTGACGACCTTCCTGATGTCACTGAAGCCAATCTTTGCTAGCTCCTTGAGCACCATGTCCTGGGTGATTTCCACTCGGCCAGAGCGGGCATTCATGCCCTGCCGGATTGCTGCCGAAACACTAACATTGGCTAACAGGCGTGAACCCTGCTCATTTGCTGTCTTCTTGCTGTACCCCGCACGGGTGGCGGCTTGCGTGGCATTCAGGTCTATCAGGTATTCGTCGACAAAGCGCTGCTGTTTTGCTGTCAGCGCCATAGGGAATCCTTTGAGACTTCAGTGCCTCTTTTCAGAAGGGTGTTGAGGAATAGATCAAGAGCAGGTAATGGTGTGGAATCCCATTACAAGGAAGACTCCATGCAAGCGATCAAGCCCCACAGGTTCATTCTGACTCGGACCATTTTTGTTCATACTACTAGCGACGACAGACCTCAGCCGACTCACACATCGTGGCGCTATCGGGTGATCGATACCGCAACGGGAAATCAGCAGGGTGGCGTGTTCGATGATGAGCGAGAGGCCCTAAACCTTTACTTCACACTTAACAATTAGGTCAGCGTACCTCGCCACGAAACGGGCGCATCTGATTTCGTGGCGCGAGCTACTGGCTTGCTCTTTCGATGGCTTCTCCAGCTTTGTCTGCTGCCTTGTCCGCCTTCTCAGCGGCTTTGCTCACACTGTCAGCAGCGGCTTCAACTTTGCCTGCTGCTTCCTTGGTGCTGTCGGCCAGCTTGGTCAGACGAAGGTCGCGCTGCTTCAGCGCCTCGTCGTAAGCAGTCCGTACCTGCGTAACCTGGCTGCTGTACCAACTGGCGAGTGACCACTGCGATGCGCCAAACCCCAGCGAGAACGATCCCGCGACGATCAATAGGGCGATGACCCAAACCTCCACCCGGCGCCACCATCGTCGAGCGATGAATTCCATTGCACATCTGTCCATCAGGTTGCTCCTCCAAGCGTGGAGAGCCGCGCGATCTCCGCGCTCTGGCTGGCCACTTTGTCTGTGAGTTGTGCTACCTGGCTGGTGAGGGCTTCGATCTTGCCCTCCATACGGCCTACTGCGGCTGCGAGTTCGTTGCGCTCCTTGGCGAACTGGTCGGCGCGTGCCTCAGTCTCTTTGCGGGCGGCGCGTTCGGAATCAAGCATTTCGTTTAGGCGTCGGACGGTGCCGATGTCGGCACTATCCATGGCTCTGTCTACGGCATCCTTGGACAGGAACTTACGCAGCCATAGGAAGCCACCCAGCAAAACGGTGCCCGTGCCGCCCAGCCAGGTAGCTGTGCCTGGGCCGAGGTCGGTTGGGTCCATTTCTACTCCGGGTACTAATGAGGCCCTCGCTGAACATGGCGATCAGAGGTTCCGAGGGATTGGGGAAATCGTGGGCACAAAAAAGCCCAGCGGTTAGGCCGGGCTTTTGTTGCTATCCCTACGCACGTAGAAATAACAGGATGGGGCTATGCTCTCTCACTTTCTCACTCTTTGCAATGGCTTTTCGCTATGCCGCGCAACTTTCGATCAGGCCCTCTGAATCCAGCAGTTCCTGAGCGGCCATTAGCGCGTCATTCACCTGATCTTCCAGACCCTTGCGGATGCTCGAACGCCACCGGTACCTGGTTGATTCCGGCTTGCCGTCGTTGTCCCAGTTGGTGATGTCGTACCAACCCGCCGGCAGCACCGCGACTGACCTCTTACCCTCCTTGCCTGCCACCTGAGGAATGGCCCACGTCAGAACCGCGCACTCACGGAAGCGCTGGGGCGCCGGGGACCGTACGACCTTGATCAGCTCCAGGATGGCAGCATGCTTGCGCTCGTCGTGCGTCGAGAACTTCGCCACCAATGCCCGCCAGTGCGCCGGGCTCAATCCCTTGTGCAATCGGCCGAACACCCAGCAGTCCTGAAGGAACGCCGCTTCCTTGCCGACAATCTCGCCCTTCTGCTTGGCGACCTGAACCTTGGGCTCAAAATCACACCCACCCGCGCTGTTGATCGTTTCGGCCGCCAGGGCGCGCACGACTGCTGCTACAACGTTTCGATAGGTCATGCTGCTTTCCCCTTGAGCTCGCGGGTCTTGGCCCGGTAGGTGGCTGTGAGCGCTTTCAATTCGTCGATGGTGTACTTCTTCGGCTCATGTGGACCTTCCAGCCACTCCACAGCCTCGATGCCGATCTTCTCGATCAGGCGGGGCCGGTATCCCAGCAGATTCCCGGACTGACCCATGTTGCAGTTGCGGTTGCACTGCAGGTGTACGTTCAATGGCTCAAATCTGAGCTCTGGGGCTGCAGCGGTCGTGCGGTAATGGCCGGCGCAGTACTGGACGTCTGCAGTGGTTCCGCAGCTGATGCAGGGCTGGCCGGCGTCTCGCTCACGGATCCACGCATTGAAGGCGTGCTGTGTGTCCTTGAGATGGTCCGCCCTGCTCTTCAGCTTCTCCTTGCGGACCTTGATCTCGCGGCGTTCGCGCTGCTCGAACGACTTCCGCTCGGTGGCCTGCTTCGTACGAACGATCACCACAGCGCAGTCAGGACTGCACCAGGTCTGAAAGCTCTTCGTAGGCACGAATGAGGTCCTGCAGGTGGCGACCTTGCACTTCTTCGGTCGAGGGTTCTTGGTGGCCAGGCTCATGCGGACACCTCGCGGGTCTGAGCTTGCTCGGATGCTGGACTTCCAGGGAGCGGCATGAGATGTCTTGGCTCGCAGATGCCAAAACCCTCATAAGTCCCGCAGTCGGTGCGGAACTCGACACCTTCGCCGCGAACAATCCAGCATCCGATATCGGCGTGCCTATAGAGCTGTGCGTCCGGTCCGGCGTACAGGTCTCCGTTCTCGACAAACGCGCTGAGCTCGACCACCTTACCGATGTTCTGGGTGAGGAAATTTGCACCTACAATTACCGCCAGATCTCCCGGCTTGAATTGGTGGCCCATCAGATCTCCTCCCCAGCGAAATAGCCAATCAGGAAAGTCACGAAGGCGAGTAGGAACACTACAGCGCCGTGCACTGTGCTTGTTTGGGTGTAAGCCGTGACGGCAACAATCAGCGCGAGGCCCGCGATAACTTTGAATGCTTTGCTGTAGTTCATGCAGCCTTCTCCCCAAGCAGATCCCCGAAGAAAACGCCCTTGCCTGAAAACTCAGCCACGATCCGGTCGGTGTACGCGACGCCCTGGGCGCGATTGAACAGGCTGGTCACCGGGAAACCGTCCGGGCCGAAGAGCTTGCAGCCACCCATCATCTCGATCTTTTCCTGATACGACAGGTGCCTCATGACCCGATACCAGGACTTTTGGAATTCCTCGTCTTCGTTCAGCAGGATCTGCACACCGATGTGAAGCTTGCAGTACCGGCGCGCGTCGGCTTCGTCACCGATTTGGGTCATCTCCGCGATTCGCTTGTAGAAGGCGAACCACAGCGCATTCTGGTCCAGGGTGCGGTCCTTCCCAGGGCGCAGGCTCACCACGACGAACTTCTTGTCGCGGTACATTGCAGAGAGCTTGGTGATGGCCTCGGAGAGCTTGGAGGCGCTGTTCACGCTGATTCGGTCAGCCATGCTTCACCCCCTTGAGGTACCGGTGGTACGCCCATACAGCCAGATAGATCGGCCAGAGGAGGCCTGCCATCCACAGCACGAAGACCACGAACGGAGTGAGTTCTTCCCGCGGAGTCAGCCCGATGTTCAGCCCGATGATTCCGCACGCGAGCATGAAGTACAGCTCAGGCAAATAGAGATCAGTCATTGCCGGACTCCTTGCTCATGGCGATGTCTACAGCCGCATCAAGCATCTCAGCGCCGCTGGGGAATTGATCTTTGGGTGCATCGAGGTCCTCGATAGCAACAACCTCCCGTCGAGAGTTTTCGAACGAATAGGCCCCGGTCCGCAGGTAGCGATAACGCTCTGCATCTCTCAGCAGTGCCGGAAGGTCATAGCCTGGAAGGCGACGAGACCAGCCTTCCGGATCGGCGATTGGCTCCATGGGTGCGTGCTGTTCGGCCTGATGACCCACCATCTTGCGGAGCCAGGTGTTCTGCGAGACAAGCTCGGCATGGTCGGCCCCAAACATGGGGGCAGTGATGACGCGATAGGCCAATTCAACCTTGCGGTACCAGTCCCGCAGCTTGCGATAGCCTTGGTCGCTGTGCTGCCCATGCATCTCCAGCTCTTCGAGCGCATCGGAGACTTCTGGCAAGAGTTTTTGCAGATCGACTGTGGCACGTAGCGCCTCGACCTCGGCCTTGAGCTGGTCGCGCTCGGCCAGAGCAGTCTTCACACCCATACGACGCCCGGAGTCGTAACCGGATTGGTAGCTGTTGGCCTCGGACTGAAGGGTTTTAACCTGAGCCGAAAGGACATCGTTCTCAGCAATCAGCTCCAGAACTGCGGCAGGGTTGGCGGCAGCGATGAAGTCATCAGCATGATGATCAAGGCCGTGTATCCCGCCGGTTTTATCGTCGGCATAGCGCAGATCGCCCGGCTTGTACCACGGGTCGTTCGGACCGGCATCCTTCGCCAGCTTTTCCAAATTTTGAATATCAGTTTTCATCGGAACAAAACTCCAACCGGCAACGGCTTCACCACCGTCTCAACTCTGTGCCCGGTGCCTACTGCGGCTACCAGGGTGATGGCTGCTATGCAGATCCAGATTCGGGAGGTGGTCATGAGCGCACATCCTTGATCGATGAAAAATCGAAGTCCGGGAGTTCGCTTTCGCCGTTGAGGTAATCGATCATCACCTGCACGTCGGTCGCATCACATGCGCCGGGCTCTGATTGCCAGCAGTAGAACGGGTCGGTATTCGGCATCGCGCCGTAGCACAAAATGCCGTAGCGGGTGTACATGCCGTCGTGAACCAACCCAACACGTGCCTTACCTTTGTCGAAGTACACGATGTAGTGGTTGATACCTTCGGATCGCACGAGCTTTGGCTTCTTGCGGTTGTTACGCTTAATCCACTTGTTGATTTCTTCGCTCATGACTTCGCTCCGTGCAACACGCTCATGCAGTCGAAGCACGATTGATTCATTCGAAGGCCATGCGGACATTTACGCGGCTCGTCAGTGGCGACTACGTGATTGGCCCGCTTCTGCGTACCGTCCCGACGCACAAGACGCGCATCTGCCCCCTTCGTCAGCCTTACGATGTCTCGGTTGATCTCGACGACCTGGAAGCCTTCGGACTTGAGGGTGTTTACGGTTTGGGTTTGGATGGGGGTCATGGACGAGCTCTCCACTGGAGCACTGCGGCAATGAGGAGCGATCCCAGCAATACAGGCGGGAGGAAAGTGACGAGCATTTCGACGATCATGTTCAGCCCGTAAGGCTTAAGCAGGTCGTGCATGCGGATGAAGTACTCCGCGATGCCTGAGCCAACCATCAGGCAACCCAGCGTGTAGGCCACTGCGATGGGTACCAACTTGAAATAATTACGATGTTCCATTACGAAGCCCTCTTCCCGAATTTCGCCATCAGCAGTTCGCGCGCAGACTTGCCGTCAGCGGGGATGCCTTGCTGGATGATCCGTTGTTGATTGATTTGCTCGGCCAGTTCGTCGGCCAGTTCAAGCTCAGTTTTTTGGCTGTCGTGGCCGATGCCGGTCAGGATCTTGCCGTCGAGTGGTTGGCCCGCCTGGGCGCGGCGCAGAACGATCGTGTAATTGCGATCGAACCGCTCACGAAGGCCCTTGTTGTCCTGCTTCGATGCGCGCAGGTCGAACAGGCCAGTGGCCTCGGCGGCAATCCGTACCGCCTCGTGGCTGTAGGTGCCCATCAGCGCCTCAAGCCAAGCATCAGTGGATACCGGCATGCCGAAGTCTTCCGGCCCGGGCGTGCACATGGCGATGAACTCACCAACACTCGGCGCGAAGGGCTTCTTGAGCTTGCGGCACTTCTGGATGCCGAACTCGATCTGCTCCAGGGTGCGGATGCCCTCGTCGGCGAACTCCTTGATCCACTCCTCCTTGGCGGCTGCCAAGGCCTCTGTGGAGGGCCATGCCTGACGCCAAGCGGGGAAGATGCCCCGTAGGCGGCGGAACAGGTCGTTCACCACCTCAGCGGTCTCCAGCGAGACAACCACCGGCTCTGTCACCACTGCGGGCGGCAGATTGCCCATCGTCGCGATGAGCTGCGTTGCGGATTTCACTGGGGCACCATCAGGTCGCGAGCCCATTCGGTGCTGTCGAAGTCAGGCTCGTTGATCTGGCGCCGGCTCGGGAACGGGTGAACGTTGCTGGTGACCTTGTCCGGGAAGATCCCGGTCCAGCCGTTGGAGATCGACGTGGACAGCACCTGATCCGGGTTCGGGTGACCAACCAGGGCCTTGGCCTGCTGCTCGCAGCTCTTGGCGGTCAGAGGCTTGCGGATTTCCTTGCGGTGCTGGCACCAGTCGGACCAAGCCTTGTCGGACACGTTTTCAGGTTTGGCAGTCAGGGGATCGAACTTCCCCTTCACCGGAGCGGCAGCGACAGGCTTTTGATCTACCTCTTCTCTTCTCTTCTCTTCTCTGGTCCGCAAACTGTCCGCATCCGAAGCGGACAAATTGCGGACAGGTTTTTTTCGTTCATTGCGCTTGCGCTCAGAGTCATTGGCTCGACGCTTGGCACTGGCCCCGTTGTGCTCGTCAAAGCGCGGCATCACAAGGCTTCCATCGCCGTCGATAGAGGCCCACTGCACGTCGATCATGGCCTGAGTGAAGCCCGGCCAGCCGATCACCGCGTCCATAGCATCGCAGTCGTAGCCCAGCAGCACGCCATCAGCGGAATGGGTGTCGAAGATGCTCCAGGCGACATGCAGTCCGCCAATCACCCGCAATCTGTCCGCTTTCAATGCGGACACAATGCGGAATACTTTGGGATGCGTCTGAAGGTCGATTCGCATTTTGATCCAATCTCCGGCCATTACTCGGCCCTCAGCTCTTTGTCATGCGTGAAAAGGCCGTCCCACGTTTTCTTCATGGGCAATTCGTTGTTCAGATAGAGCTCGTATAGGCGGATGGCGCCCTTCTTCAGCAGCACCGGCGTGTAAGTGAAGAAGGCGTCTTTGCCGTGCGGAGTGACTTCGTGCGCGTGCTCGGTCATGTACTTGTCGCGGGCATAGGACGCTACACGCCAGCGGACGCCGGACTTGCTCTCGTTGTAAAGCCAGTTGCGGGCCTCAAGAGCCCCTCCGACTTGCATGACGTTTACGCCGTTGAGCTTCTTGCAGAACTGCGGCGCGGTCATGCCTTCTTGGAAGAGGTTTTCCATTTGGTGGATTTTGGCCGCCTGTTGGTGATTCTCGACGCGCAGCACGGCCGTCTGCTCAATCTGGTCGGCGTAGAGGCGAAGTGCTTCGGCGTATGAAGGCAGCGCTACTGGCTTGGCGAGCCTTTCCTCAAGGGAGGTCATATGATCAAAAACAGCCGCCTGCAGCTCGTAGCTGTAGGACATAGCCATCAGGCACGACTCACGCTTGGGGAAGCGGTAGCACTTTTGCCTGCGGTTCATGGTGTCGAGGTAGATATCGGAAAATTTTCCGGCATCTTTCTTCAGGACGCGGGGCACCTTTTTCATGAAGTCCGCGTGATCGAGTACGGGCTCTCCATCTGTGCGCTGGGTATTGATGAAGTTGACCAGCTCAAGACTGGTCATCGATATGTCACGCGCCACGGTTTGCAGAGATGCAATTTCGTGGCGCGGACTGTCGTAGTTGACGCTGTGTTGGGAAGTAGGCATTATCAGTCCCGCATATATTCGTTTAAGAGAGCCGGGTCACTACCCCGGCTTTTTTTCGTCTCGGATTTGGCAGAGGCCCTCTGGATTACCCTTAAGAGTCCCTGCCTGAGGCCCTCATTGGGGTCACCAGTTGAAGGACCGGCGCCTTCTTCTTTCCAACCTCAGAAAGCGCCCCGTTTGCTATGGACGCTTCCATCATTGCGTTGATGGCCTGGCTGAAACTCCAGCCGTTGCGGCTCATCAACCCCTTCACCTGTTCCCGCGTCTGCGGCGGCAGCTTTTCAAGTTCAACGGTCATTTGGCCCTCCAAAGGGGCTTCAGCCCGCGATATCTTCTTGCTTGTCCTGCATCAGCTCCTGGATCACGCCGTTGGCTACGGCCCATTCGATGATTTCGTAGAGATACGTCGCGTGCTGCATGCGGGTCTTGGTGGCGGCTTTGCGGAGAATCCGATCAAGCACGGGTTCGAAACGAACCTTTACCGGGATGGCGCGCTTCTGATTGGGGTCCATGTACATGCTTCGTTTTCCTCTGGCTGATGAATGGGTTTAAGCGGCGGATTTCTTGAGCGTCTGAACTGGGTCGTCTTCGCGCTTAGCGATAAGCACCCCGCTCGACTCCTTCTCCAGAACGCATTGCATCGGATAGGAGAAACCGCCAGTTGCTCGGCACTGAGATACGCGGCTGCCGGTCACGCCAAGGGCGTCGCCGATAGCGCGGCCAGTGCCAAAATGTTTCAGTGCTTCGTCGTAGGTCATGGGTTGTCTCCAGTGTCTTCGCCGAGTTTAGAGTTCTTAACAGCACAAGGCAAGTTATCTAAACAATGAATTGTTTAGAATCCTAAATATGGAATTCAAAGACCGTGTTACCGCGCGCATGAAGGCGCTCAACCTCAACGCGACAGACATCAGCAAACTGACCGGCGTATCGAAAGCGACGGTCAGCTTTTGGGTGAGCGGGACAAATGGGGCGAAGGGTAAGAACCTGCTGGCCTTGGCGAAAGCCCTCGACTGCTCTCCTGACTGGCTGTCAGACGGGGTCGGGGGAATCGACTCAAACCAGGTTGATCACTCGAAGCCAGGGATGACGACCGCCGATCTGGTCGCGCAGATGCTTTCTTCTAAAGCGGGCAAGAACCTTTCCGACAGGGCGCGCGAAACAATGCTGGCGGCCGCTGCCGAAGCAGACAGTCATGTGGATACGGGCCAGCCCTATCAAGCAGCCAACTTTGCGGCTCTTCGCCCGACGAACGAAGAGATCGTCATCCGCCAGTACGATATCCGGGCAGCAATGGGCCATGGACAGGTGCCGCCGGATTACACCGAGGTAGTGCGTAACCTGGTGGTGAGAGAAGAGATCCTTCGCGAGAAGGGTGTCAGCTACACCTCAAAGACGGCACTGGCCATGATCAGTGGATGGGGCCAAAGCATGGAAGGAACCATCAACGATAAAGACTTGGTCATCGTCGACAAAGGTGTGCAGGACTTCATTGGTGACGGGATCTACGTACTGACCTGGCACCAGGAGCTGTACATCAAGCGCGTGATGCGGCTTGACGAAGAGAATTACCGGCTGATCTCAGACAATCAGCATTATGAAAACCAGACAGCAAGGATCGACGACGTCACGATTCATGCAAAGGTTTTGCTTATTTGGAATGCAAGGAAAGCATGACTTCGCTGCGCCTACGATCGGAACGGATAAGTCAAAAGGGCATAAACATGAGTGTTGTAGTGAACAACGTAGAGCTCGCACATCAAAAGTCGAACTCTTTCGTCGACGAGCACGTCGACAAATTCGATGCTTTCACCATGTCTTGGAACGGGGCGGAAGCTTTCCATCTGACTTTTGGCAGGGATACCGTTTCCGTCCAGACCTCCAGAATCGAGACCTACGACGATAAGCCATCTGAAATTAAATCTGGCCGGGTGGAGATCCACCGCCTTGATGTTGCCGGTATTTCAATGCCTATCTCTACGGCGAAAGAGCTGGCTCAGACGCTAATCACCATGATTGAGAGGCTTGAGGGTGCCCGGGATGTCTGACGCGCCTGTCATTAAAGATTCCTCTGGAAATGTGATGCAGGGACATCCATCATGGAAAGGTGAGCCACCTGGCGGCGGAGGAGGATCAGAATTGGAAGCGCGCGTTGCGGCACTCGAAAAAACATCGCAGGACATCCGGGAGAAGCTTGTTCGCGTCGAGACAAAGCTTGAAGCATTAGAGAAGACGACCGCAACTAAGGTTGATATCGCTGATCTCAAGACTTCGATCGCTGACGGATTTACCTCACAGACGAAGTGGTTCATTAGCACCGCTATCGCTTTGGCCGTTATCGCATTCACCGCTGCTAAATTCATACACGCCTGACGGATAATGTCGAAAAAAGGGCCCGCCGCTGAGCGGGCTTTTTTACGCCTGTCAGAAAGGCGCCGCCTCCTCTACCGCTTCAAATTCTTCACGCACCTGAGCGCGGGGATCATCCTCTGACGGAGCCTCCCATTTCAGCGTGACCGAACAGTCCTCATCGTTGAAGACCATCTCGATCCCGTCCACTTCAGCGATCGCGCCCATCACCTCGTCCCACTCCCTCTCGCCGTCAGTCTCCAGCCTATGGATTGTTACCCACATCTGATCTTGGGCGATTGGATGGTTGATCATGCTCGCCACCCTTAGGTTCAGGCGCTCAAGGCCTGACATGGGCTTGCGTTCTTGGGGCTTCTTCTTCTCTGGACGGGCCATCAGCTTCTCCTTGATTACTGTATGCATGTACAGGCTTTGGCGCAGCTTATCCCAACAAACCTCTCACCGTAAGTCTTGATCTTCCCGCGCGCGGAGAGTATTTGGGCCGGCCCTCTGTTAAGTTTTCTAAAATATCTGTTGACGCCCTTTGTTAAGTTATCTAAATTTCACCCATCGAAACGAATCAGCCCCTACCAAGGGCCTCTCGGAGTAGATATCGCTCTTTAAAAACTCAACCACGACAAACCAATTAGCAGACCGCACTGCCTCTACCGGCGACCGGCGTCCGCTCTCGAAGCCATTGAGGGGCCAGAGAAACACAGGCAGAAACCTGTGACGGACGAGGATTACCGACCGCGTGAATGACCCGGCAAGCAGTGCGCACCGCCACCCCGGCGGCAATGGGACAGAACGATTCACTGAAGCGCCTGGGCGACCGGGCGTTTTGGAAACAGAACGGAGGATCACCAGTGGACATCACATTCGAAGCTGAAAGCGTGCACGTCAGCACGAACTATCGGAACAGCTCAGTAGACGTAACCGTCGAGGCAAACGGGCGGCACATCGCGGAGAAGCTGGATCTTGACGACCGGCTTTACGAGATCGACTTCTGCGACATCGTTGAGGAGCTTGGCGCGCACGAGCTGATGCAAGAGATCGGCGAGGAAGAGGTTCGCAAGTGGCTTCTCGCCAACAGCGACCCGGACGACACGCTTGAGCACATCGGCCTGGACAAGATTCACGAATTCCTATCCCACGGCACGCCAGACGGCGACTCGCCGGTCTGAAAATCCACGGAGAACCCCATGCCAACCCTCCCCTCACCCCCACAAGCATGGGGGCTGATGACAGCAATACTTTCGCTGCACGCCCTCGCGCTGGGGCTGATGGTGGCTTGGTCTTGATATGCCGTCGGCATTCGCAAGAGTGCCCATCGGTGGTGTGATTTGGAGTTTGTCTCGGCGGATCAGGGGCGCTCTGCGTGCGGAGTGCGGTCGATCAGGTAGCGCTGCCGAAGTCGACGTAAGTCTTTTGGGTTCGAATCCCTGCCAAGTCACACCACCGATGCAGGACGCCAACACCGCAGCCGCGGGCCACCTTGCATCGAAATCGCCCGACCGAGGGAGCTCTTAAGTCGGGAGGAAATGGTGACGGCCGTGGAACTCGGCGCCGGATGACGTGACCGGTAACGCAAAAGCGGCGTTGAAAGCTGGGTTGAACGCTTCGGCGGCCCTAGAGAAACGCAGGTTCAATAGGCGCCATCTTCGGGTGGTTTGCCCCTCCGAGCGGTCGTCCCGAAAGGGTCCGCTCTATCCGGGTTCGCGTCCGGACTTCTGCACCCCCATTCAACAGGTAGCCACTGCCTTCCCAGTGAGCGAGCAATAGGAGATTCGCATGAACGCCGAACACAGCCTGATGGCGGCTCAGTCGGTATCGGAGCAGTCGCGCCGCTGCTACAGCATCATCGAAGATCACATGACGCAGCCTAGCGTGCTGTATCGGCCTTCGCTCGGCATAGATGGCAATCAGTGGTGCGCGCTGTACGGCGAGGACCTGATGAATGGTGTTGCTGGCTTCGGCGATACGCCTGAGCTGGCGATGATCGACTTCAACAGGAACTGGAGCACCCCGCTGCGCAACTCTCCGCTCGGCATCAAGCTGGCACAGAAAGCCACCGCGTAAGACCCCGCCTACGCCCACCCCTACCGAACATATCGCACTGTCCATCCACCGCTGCCTATCTGGCCGATCGCGTTCTTGGCTTGGGCAGTGCCGTGTGTTTGGTTAATCAGCAAGGAGATCGTCATGCATGACTGCACAGATACCGAGGCGGTCTGCCGGGGCTGCGGCTTGAAGCTGCGCGGCTCGCCATCTTGGAAAGGTGGGCTGGCATATCACCCCGAGCCCGGAGGCATTGTTCATCGCTGCCATTACGGCGGCTGGGTTTGCTCCCGGAGATGTGATGTCCGGGCTTGCGTTGAGCTGGAGGGCACGATGCCGGGTTGCGGGAACATTCGCAGCTATCAGCAGCTTTCGCCCTATGCCAAAGAGAGCATCAACAACCATTGGCCGGAGTTCGCATGAGCGGCTGGATCAAGTGCAGCGATGACCTGCCGCCATTGGATACCCCTGTGTGGCTGCGCATGGCCGACAACATCATGATCGTCGGCGAGCGAGGCTCCAGCACCGACGGCTGGATGTGGGCGGCCTGCTACGGCATCTACTTCAACACCATCGGCGAGTGGGATGCCAACGAAAGCGACGCCAGCGACGAGCATGAGCCAACCCACTGGCAGGCCTTGCCACTTCCCCCGACCGAATAACCCATACGCCGACGGAGGCGACCATGAATGCTTTAGCCAAAGCACAGTTCGAGTATGACAACCGCCTCCCGGTGGAACTCTGCTCGAGCGCGGAACGGATCTGGATCGACGATGCAGCGGAACAGTTGCTGCTCGGCGCCGACGTGAAGTTCAAGCGCGCCCTTCACTCTCCGCAGGGTGTCAGCTACGAACAGTTCGCCGCCGCGGTGGATGAATTCGTTATGGGCCAGCTCTCAGCGTTCGGTATCAGCAACTCAGTGCTGGGCCGACTGGTGCTGGCCGCCAAGCGCCGCGCATCGTCAGACGCCTGCACTGCGGCCGCTGAGGCCCTGAACAGTCCCAACCCTGACGAGGCGCTGCGCCAGATCGCGGTCACGCTGCTGACGCCGCTGGCGAAGGATGCGCTGATTGCTCAGGCCGAGGATGACGCGCTGTGAGCCCGCATGTCCTGATCGGAACACAGCTGGATCAGCTCGAAAGTCTGGACTACCCACCCTTCTACGAAGCCATCGTAGAAAACCAGATCATCAACCTGCTCACCAGCAACCAAATCAACCCGGAAGAATTCGCCTATTACTGTGAGCGCTTCAGGCGCTTGGCTGGGCGTGAAGCGAGGAAAGCAGCATGAACGCCATTCACCAGTTCCAGATCGTAGTCGCCCACCCGCCCGTGCCAGCAAAGCCGGTGCGCCTCAGTCCTCCGCGCCTTGACCAGATGCACGCCGACGCAGCAATCGCAGCGGCCATCGCCCAGCGTGACAAGGCGTGGTCGGAAGCTGTTCGGGTTGCGGGCGGGATGGTGCAGTCATGAGCACTCCACTTTATCCCAGCATCTCCGATGATCAGATCGCCGATATCGAACGCAGTCTGGCAGTGCTCGGCTTTGCTACACCCAGCGTTGAGTTGCCAGAGAGCATGGCAGTCCCGGAGGACCGGGTTCTGATGGTGTTCAAGGGCCTGACCATGCTGGACGCCATGCGCGAGGCTGAGCGGGCGCATATCTCTAACCCTGAAGCGTGGAGCCGCCGGGCTTGCCTGTGTGGCGAATGGACGCTGAGCTATGAGGTGCGGGTATGAGCAGGTTGGATGCAGCTGCAGCCCGCGACTTGGCCAGATCGAAAGACCCGGCGTTTGCCGTAGATACGATCCTGTCCGATATTGCCAAGGCCGCCGAGGCTGGCAAGTACGCATATACCATCCGTGATTACGGTTTCGGGACCAGCACCTACTGTAACGAGAAGGACTATCCCGAACTATGCAAGGTGATCCTCAAAGAGCTTCGGGCCCTGGGCTTTGTTTGCCAGGTTCACGCAGAAGAGCGGCAATTCGTCGATCTCTGGCTTGAGATTCGCTGGGACAAGCCTTCGCCCAAGAATTAACCCCCACCCTATTCAATCGCAGCGCCCCGGCACACGGATGGCGCGGGAGAAAGTCATGTCCGCAGAAAAAGAACTGGCCGTTGTGCCGCCTAAAGAAAAGGCCCTGCAAATCTTTCAAACCCCCAACGGCCTTGACCCCTATCTCCAGATTGTTCGCGACAAGATCGACGCGTTCGTGCCGGACGTGACCACTCGCAAGGGTCGCGAGGCGATCGCCTCTATCGCTTACACGGTAGCGCGCTCCAAGACAGCGCTGGATAACCGGGGCAAGGAACTGGTGGCCGAGCTGAAGGAAATCCCGAAGCTGATCGACGCCGAACGCAAGCGGATGCGCGACACGCTGGACACCTGGCAAGAAGAGGTACGTCGGCCGCTGACCGACTGGCAGGCAGCCGAAGATGCGCGAGTCGATCGGCACAACGACGCCATTGCCAGAATCAAGGACGTGACAACAGAAGGCATGTCCGCCGCACTTATCGGCGCCAAGATCCAGGACTTGGACAGCACCGAAATCGGCACTGATTGGGAAGAGTTCGAAGAAGAGGCTCACCGCGCAAAGGCGTCGTCCCTTACCGCGCTTCGCGCCGCCCTCGCAAAGCAAGAACAGGTCGAGGCCGAACAGGCGGAACTTGCTCGCCATCGAGCGGAAGCAGAAGCGCGTGCCCAGCAGGAACGCGAGGCACAGATCGCTCGCGAAGCTGAGGAGCGAGTGCGGCGAGAGGCGGAAGCATCTGCTCAGGCTGAGCGCGAGGCCACGATACGCCGTGAAGCCGAGGCAAAAGCTGCTGCCGAACGCCGCGAATTGGAGCTAAAGCTTGCGGCGGAGCAGTCCGAGCGCGCTGCTGCCCAGGCTGCGCGGGAAAAGATCGAAGCAGAGCAGCGTGCCGCTCAGCAGAAGATCGACGATGAGCGCCGCCACCAGCAGGCGCTTGAGCAGGCCGAGGCCAACCGCATTGCAGCAGAGCAACGGGCTGAGCAAGAGCGTGTCGCCGCCGAGCAGCGCCAGACCGAAGCAGTCGAGCGCGCCCGTCTGGCCGAGATAGCCCGAGCCAACGCCGCGGCCGATGAAATCATCCGTCAGCAGAACGCGCGGGAGGCTGATCAGGCCCACAAAAAGACCATCAACCGCGCTGCACTGGAAGCTTTCGTCGCCGGCGGCATGACCGAGGAATGCGCAAGACAGGCGGTCACCCTGATCGCTCAGCGCAAGATCCCCGCCGTTTCTATTTCGTACTGAGGAATTCAGCATGTCCCAAGAAATCATCATGCCGCCCGAGCGCGAGCGCCAGGTTTCAACGCAGTCAGTTCAGGAAATCAGCGTCCTCGCGACCATCAGCCGTCTTGCACTTGACCCGAAGTGCGACATGGAAAAGCTGGAGCGCCTCATGGCCCTTCAGGAGCGCATGGAAGCGAAAAGCGCGCTGGAGGCCTTCAACGCCGCCTTTGCTGAAATGCAGTGCGAAATGCCCTCGGTCGAGAAGCGCACCGAGAACACGCACACCAAGAAAATGTACGCCGATCTGGACGACATTAATTACGCAGTACGGCCGGTCATGGCGAAGTTTGGCTTCGGTGTGTCGTTCAAAATCGTGAACCAGGCCAACGGCGTGAGCATCACTGGAATCCTGATGCACAAGTCCGGTCACCGCGAAGAAACGACCATGGTGCTGCCACTGGACACCGGCGCCGGACGCAGCGCCGTGCAGTCGGTCGGCTCGACCACCACCTACGGCAAGCGGTACGTGATGTGCGCCCTGCTCAACATCACCAGCGGGGATGACAACGACAACGATGGAAACGCAAACGCTGCCGAGCAGCTGGTTACTCCCGCTCAGGCACGACAGATTCAGGCCCTCCTGGATAAGTGCAGCGATTCGGTCCACGCCAACTTTGAAAAGATGTACGGCCACCCGGGGCAGCTGGCTAAAGCGGCCTTCGATGGCGTGGTTGCGGGCCTGAACAACTCAATTTCGAGAGCGGCCAAGGCTGCTCAGCCGGTGGGGTAACCAACCATGCAAATCATCACGAACGTGGAGCAAGGCACCCAGGAATGGCTGAATCTGCGCCTGGGCATTGCAACCGCATCAGAGTTCGAATGCCTGATGGTCAACGGCAAGGGCGAAGGCGGGTTTGGCGTTGGAGCCTTTACCTACATGGATACGCTCATTGGCGAGCGCATTACCGGTGAAGCTGCTGACCCTTTCGGCGGCAACCGACACACCGAGCGAGGCCACGAACTGGAGTCGGTAGCGCGGGATCTCTACCGCAAGCAGTGCGAACTTGAAACCAGCGATTGCGGAATCATCCTCAACCACAACGCCGGTTACTCACCAGACTCTCTGGTGGGCGCCGATGGCTTGGCCGAGGTGAAAACCAAACTTCCGAAATTCCAGGTCAGCGTCATTCTGCAGGATGAGGTCCCCAAGGATCACGTCGCGCAGTGTCAGGGCGGGCTGTGGCTTGCCGAGCGCGAGTGGATCGACTTTGTCAGCTTCTGGCCGGGAATGCCGCTCTTCATCAAGCGTATGTATCGGGACGAGGCTTACATCCGGAAACTTGCGCAAAAGCTGAAGGACTTCTACGAAATTCTCGAAGAGCGCGAGCGTCGCGTACTGGGGATTGCCGCATGATCAGCCTCGAATTGAGCATGGTCCAGAAGAACCAGGCCGAGTCAGCGCGCCTCGCCGCGGCGATGGATGAGTTCATCAGTACCGGTGGACAGGTTTCACACGTTGCAACTCCGCCTCCGGCGCCACGGCCCTACGGTCACCGCACGGCACCGGCGCCGTTCGCCTCACCGGATCGAAAGCCGCTGCCGCCTCGGCGCAGCAAGAAGGAGACGATGCAGCGCCTGCGCATTGCCCCGGATATCGAAGAGGCGCAGGCCAAGGCGCAGACACCGAAAGCGCCACCGGCGCAACTCGATCGAGTACGTGAGCTGGCGAAGACGATGTCACAGGGCGACGTCGCCGAGGTAACCGGCATCCACCGCAAGCAGCTCTACAACATGGCCCACGCCTACGGCTTCGAGTTCCAGCCGGCGGCAATTGGCGGGGCTGCGAACCTCCCTAAGAACCAAAAGGACTTGGCGAGGGATGCCAAGAATGTCGAGCGCATCAAGGCGTTCAAGGAAGTTGGGCTGAACCGTGCGCAGACCGCTCGACGCATGGACATCAGCACCTGCTATCTGCGCCGCCTCATCCTGGACTATGCCATCGACTTTCCGGTGACCAAGTGAAGCGAAACGCATCCCAGCGCCGCAAGCGGGCGGCGCAACACCACCTGCCACCGAGTGGTATCGAACATGCACTTACCGGAAACCAGTTACCAATTGACCATGACCGACGCGGTGCTGGCTATGCTTCTGGCCTACCGCATCCACGGCACGGATGCAGCGATCAAGGCCACTGCTCACCGTGTGCGAGACAAGGTCCGAATCGCCTGCCGTCCTACGATCAACAACGTTATCCGCTGCCGCTCTCAGACTGAATGGGCGAGAAATCTTTGCGAGGATGAGACCCCATGGCGATGACCCAACAGCAGCGCGACGAGAAGGCAGCGCTGAAGCGCAAGGCGGCTGGCGAGGAAGAACTGAGGCTGCGAGTCAGGCCGGGCACCAAGCAAGCCCCGCTGAGCTGATGGCCTGGGCAGAGATCGAGGAGCAAGGCGAAGCGCTGACGGTGATGATTCACCGGCTTCACGAATTAGGGCCTGATCGGGCCCGGCCATTGCTGCTCGTACCGCGCCACGAATACCAGCCATCCAGAAACGTGGCGCGACTTTTCGCTGAGAAAAGCATGCTGATGATCGGCAAAGACCCGGGCGACGAGATCATCAGCCCGGTCATGCAGGCGTAACACCCCGCCTTCGATGTAACGCACGCATAACTAAATCCCACCACCAGCCACCGAACCTTCGGAGGCCACCACCTGCACGGGAGAGGAAGCCACAATGCAAATCGACTACGGCTCAGTCTGCTCGGGGATCGAGGCGGCTTCTGCTGCCTGGGAGCCTCTCGGCATGACGCCGGCCTGGTTCGCCGAGATCGAACCCTTCCCGTCAGCCGTGCTGGCCCATCATTACCCGCAAGTGCAGAACCACGGCGACATGACAAAGCTCGGGGCCCTGGTGCTGGCCGGCAAGATCACGGCTCCGGAGGTGCTCATCGGCGGCACACCCTGCCAAGCGTTCAGCGTGGCCGGTATGCGCCAAGGCATGCTGGACCCTCGCGGCGCCCTAACCATCAAATATGTGGAGCTTGCAGATGCAGTTGACCATGTTCGAACAGCCCGCGGCGATGACGAGTGTGTCGTCGTCTGGGAAAACGTCCCCGGAGTCCTTTCCGACAAGCAAAACGCCTTCGGATGCTTTCTTGGTGCGCTTGCTGGGGAAGACTGCGAATTGCAGCCTTCAGGGAAGCGGTGGACAGACGCTGGTTGTGTGTATGGACCCAAAAGAACAGTCGCGTGGCGGATCCTGGACGCCCAATATTTCGGCCTGGCCCAACGACGGCGCCGTGTGTTCGTTGTCGCAAGTGCTCGAAGAGGGTTCGATCCCGTCGCGGTACTTTTTGAGCGCGAAGGCGTGCGCCGGGATACTGCGCCGCGCCGAGGCGAGGGGCAAGACGTTACCGGAACAGCTCCATTCGGCCCTGCGCTGCAGTGCGGATGCGGACACGTCTTCCCCGAGGAACTTGGTCACTACGGCTGCATGAACTGTGAGGGTGACGAAGGTCCGGCGGTGACTATGTTCGGCGGCATACCTGCATTCGGCGGGCACACCCTGGGCGGGTCAGTCGAAAGGTCGGCAACGCTGACCGCGAAAGACACCCGGCTGGACATGGAGAGCGAAACATTCTTCGTTGCGCCGACACTCACAGGCGGCGGGCGCAAGTCTGGCGGCTACTCGCTGGATGATATACCGATCACGGCCCCTGCCCTGCGAGCTCAAAGCCAAAGCAGTCACAGGGCAGATTCCGAAGCCTTTATCGTCACAGGAACACTCCAGGCAAATGGGAAGGCGGCCGGTAGCGCGACACAGCAGGACGCTGAATCGGGCTTGCTGGTTGTGCACGGTACTCAGGATCCGTGCATCTCTGACAAGGCGTTTGCCCTGGGAAGGAACAGCGGCCAAGAGAACGCCATCCTCGCCTTCAGCTGCAAAGACCATGGCGCCGACGCCGGATCGCTCTCGCCCACCCTCCGCGCGATGAATCACAGCAGCAGCCACGCAAACGCCGGCGGCCAGGTCGCCGTCTGCATCACCGGAGAAATCACCCACACGCTGAAGGCCGAGGGATTCGATGGCAGCGAGGATGGCACAGGACGCGGGCAGCCGATTGTCGCAGCCTTCGCCGAAAACTCCCGGGCAGAGCTCCGCTACGAAGACGGCGACGGCGGGATAACCGGCTCGCTCAGTGGCGGGGGCGGCAAGGCAGGACAGGGAATGCCGGCCGCACAAGTCGGTGCCTCAGTCAGACGCCTCACGCCCGTGGAGTGCGAGCGCCTTCAGGGCTTCCCCGACGGCTACACCCTGATCCCCTGGCGCGGCAAGCCCGCCGACGACTGCCCAGACGGTCCGCGCTACAAGGCCATCGGCAACAGTAAAGCCGTCCCCGTCGTGCGCTGGCTTGGAATGCGCCTACTCGATCAACTTTGAACCCCGCTGCGACCACCTGCAGAGAAACCGACATGCCCGAACCCATCGAAACAATCCCGCGCGTCTCGGCCACGGTATTTTCCCCGGCCTGGACGGCAATCACCGCATCAGCCTTCACTGGTTCCATCAGATTCATCTGACACCCGCTGAAGCGCTATCCGTAGCCAGAGAAATCAACCAATACGCCATCGACGCCATGCGGGCTGACGGTGAGCGGGAGGAAGTGAGCCATGAATAAGGAATGCGCAATCTGCTTATCTCTGGGAGACATCTGTTTGACCTGCGAGGAAGCGGAGTTCGCCGTTTGGGCCGACCGGCACTTCGCGTCAGCTGATTACCGGCAAACGACAGCGGGCGTTTACGTCCAAGACTGGATGCGCCATTCGTTCTCGGCATGGCAAGCGCGCGGCACCTACGTCGCCCGCCTCCAGGCTGAGGTGTCAGCCCTACAGCAGCGACTGAACATCGCTGATCAGCGGGTGTGCGACCAGCACGCCAAACTGACCAAGGCGCAGAGTTTGAGCCCGGTCAACTGGACAGACCGGCAAGTTCTCGACTTTCTCGGCGTAGCGTTGCGAAACGTTGACCTGGTCGGCGAGGTTCGGCTGAGCGAGATCAGGAAGGGCTTCCAGTTCATGCAGGAGCGCCAGTCCGCCACCCCCATCGCCCACAACGTCGACGAGAGCTGCGGGAAAGATGCAGAAGCGGCGAAGGGTGGTGCGTGATGAAAGCGATCATCTGGAAGCTGAAGGCATACCGCTACATGCAGCGCCGGCTTGGCTGGGCGCGCTGGGACATGGTTTGCTCGCTGCACGAGACGTTCGAGGCGTGGGGGCCGGAAGCGGCTGTCGAAGAAGATTTGAGCTATTGGGGATGAAACCATGACCAACAAAACCGAACTGCTGCCGTGCCCGTTTTGCGGCACGCAGCCACCGCTGCCGGACGGCGACGGCACTCAATACGAAATATCGTGCGAAGAGTGCGGAGGCGCAGTTGCGTCAGTCCAAATCTGCGATCTGATGACCCTTGAAGAGCGAGCGTCGGATTCGTTCAAGGACTATCGCTACGGTGAAGAGTTTGTTGAGCGCGCCAAACTTGAGGCAATCGACAAATGGAACACCCGCGCCGCCCCTGCCGAGGATGTCCGCGCAGTGGTGGAGGAGCCGGTGGGCTATGCGCTCGACAGTATGCTTAAGCGAATAAAAGACAATCCTTCATTTGGGCATATGATCTTCGGTTCTCCGAACGGTGCCTATGACGTCCCGCTCTACCGCCACCCGCAGCGCCCGGTCGTTTTGCCGGAACGCAAACACCTCGGTGATCCGACACCGTTGTCTTTAGTTGAGGGCTGGAACGCCTGCCTTGATGCGGTCGAGGAGCTGAACAAATGACCTCCCGAGACAAATTCGAACAGGCCTACGCCGAGGACCACAACTGCACGCTGGACTGGTGCCAGCAGCAGCGCCTGAGCAATGGCAGCTATGACGATCGGTTCATGGCCCGAGCCTGGCACTGGTGGCAGCGCGGCAAGGAGGCGGCATGAGGCTCATTTACTGGATCAACCGAAAGCTGCCGTTCTCGTTTCTGCCGATCGCACGGATACGCATCGGGCGGGAGACAGCAACCTTGCGCAAGGACGGCTGGGTAATCATATCTGACGGCAAGGGCACCGATGCCCTGCCTATCACCTTCTGTGCCCCCGCCGTCATCGAAGCATTCAACGCCGAATTAGCCTAACCCCTTCCCCATCTATCCACATGCCTGCCGGTGTACGGCGGGCGGGAGATCAACTGTGCTCGAAAAAGAAGACGACATCCAGTTTGAGAAAGACAAAGAACTCCAAATGCTTGCTGCGCGAGCTGCGGGAATCGAAATCGAGCCGTGCACATGCAGCAATCGTGACTGGCCTTTCCGGGTGAAGGGCGGCATCAGCACTCGCGGGCACTGGAACCCGCTGATCAGCGACGGTGATGCGTTCAAGATCGCGGCAAAGCTGAAGATGGAGGTTCGCTTCCTGAATGGTGCTGCTTACGCAGAGCCCTTGGATGGGTGTGATGGTTGGATCTGGGAACACGGCGAAGACGTTCGTCAGGCTGCACGCCGAGCCATCTGTAGAGCCGCAGCTCTGATGGCTTCACCGCTCAACCCCGCATAGACCCCGGACGGAGGTAGCCCATGGGCGCACACAAAATCCAGCCCCGCTTCATTCGTGCGGGTGAGGCTCCAGCCTACCTGAGCATGAACCTCGCGCTGTTCAACCAGATCGTGCGGCCCTTCGTGAATGAATTCCCCATCGGTGAGCGCGGTGTCGGCTTTGACCGGCAGGAGCTCGACGACTGGGCCTCCTCCTACGTGGCGGCCAAGGCAATTGATAAAAAAGGCGCAGGGGCGCAACAATTGCCCCGCAGCGAGCGCCAGAAAGGAGATACACGATGGCGCGAAAAACGATCACCGGGCTCTCCCAAAGGAACGGGCTCTGGCATATCGACAAGAAAATCAACGGCGAGCGACTTTACGAATCTACTGGCACAGCTGACCGACAAGAAGCAGAGCGCTACCTGATCCACCGGCTTGAGCAGATCAGGCAGCAGAAGGTTTACGGGGTGCGTCAGGTGAAGACCTGGCGCGATGCTGCGATGAAGTTTCTGCTGGAGATTAAGGATCAACCGTCCTTCAAGCTGTCCGCTCACCACCTTTCGCAACTTGATCCGTTCATTGGCGATATGCCGCTGACCCACATTGACGATCAGGCTCTTGAGCCATTCATCAAGGACAGGTTGGCGACGAAGAAGCTGGCTGACGGCAAGATGAAAAAAGGCGTAAGCAACAGGACTGTGAACATCTCGATTGAGCGGGTGGTTCGGGTTTTGTCGTTATGTGCCAGGAAGTGGCGAGACGATGAGCGAAGGCCGTGGCTGGACAGCGTGCCGATGCTCACAAAGCTTGAAGAGAAGAAGTCGAGCCGCAAACCCTACCCGATGTCATGGGAGGAGCAGTCGATTCTTTTCGGGGAATTGCCGGCGCACCTGCAGACGATGGCTTTGTTCAAAGTGAACACAGGCTGTCGCGAGCAGGAGGTATGCAAATTGCGGTGGGATTGGGAGATTTCGGTACCGGAGCTTGAAACGAGCGTGTTTCTGATCCCGGCTGACTTTGGCGGCCGGCACGCGCGGTCAGGCGTGAAGAACGGCGATGAGCGATTGGTGGTGCTCAACAGTGTGGCAAGGTCGATCATCGAGAAGCAGCGCGGCGTGAACAAGGACTGGGTGTTCCCTTTCAACGACACGGCAATGCATCGAATGAATGACACAGCCTGGAAGAAGGCTCGGATCCGCGCGGCGAAACTCTGGCAGGAGAAAAACCTTCGCCCCGCGCATCCAGGTTACCTGTCGATCAGGATTCACGACTTGAAGCATACCTTCGGTCGTCGCCTGCGCGCGGCCGGTGTCACCGAGGAAGATCGGAAGGCCCTGCTCGGGCACAAGAACGGCAGCATCACCAGTCACTACTCAGGCGCCGAGCTTGGACATTTGATTGAAGCTGCGAACATGGTCTCAGCAACCGACTCACGCGGGCCGGTGCTGACTATTTTGAAGAGGAGGCAGGCATGAAAAATCGACAAGTCACGCAAAAGTCACGCGCATGAAAAAGGCCAATGCTGAGAACATTGGCCTAAGTCATTGAAAAATATGGTCGGGACGGAGTGATTCGAACACTCGACCCCTAGCACCCCATGCTAGTGCGCTACCGGACTGCGCTACGCCCCGACTAGGCGTTACTCTGTGCTGCTTCTTCGTTGCTGGTCTTGCGAGAACGTCGAGGAATATACCCTAAGCTTTTGAATGATGGAAGTATTTCGGCTTACCACGTGAAGTCATTTACGCAGCACGACCAGCACGTCTTCCAGCTCGACAATCATCTGTTTGATCAGCTGCTTGTACTGCAGCGAATCATCCTTGACCTCATCGCTGGACATGCGCAAACGCGCGCCGCCAATGGTGAAGCCCTGATCGTAAAGCAGCGCGCGGATCTGGCGGATCATCAGCACGTCCTGTCGCTGATAATACCGGCGGTTTCCGCGGCGCTTGACCGGGTTGAGTTGAGGAAACTCCTGCTCCCAATAACGCAGAACGTGCGGTTTGACCGCGCAGAGCTCGCTGACTTCACCAATGGTGAAGTAGCGTTTGCCGGGGATAGGCGGTAGCTCGTCGTTATGACTTGGTTCCAGCATAAGCCTCAACTCGGGCCTTCAGTTTCTGCCCTGGGCGAAAGGTGACCACACGGCGAGCGGTAATCGGGATTTCTTCCCCTGTCTTGGGATTTCGACCCGGTCGCTGGCGTTTATCGCGCAGATCAAAATTGCCGAATCCGGACAATTTGACCTGCTCGTTATCTTCCAGAGCGTGCCTGATTTCCTCAAAGAACAGCTCGACCAGTTCCTTGGCTTCTCGTTTGTTCAGGCCTAGCTCTTCGTACAGACGTTCGGCCATCTCAGCTTTCGTCAGAGCCCCCATACGCTACATCCTTAACGTGGCGTTTAACCTTGCCTCTAGCGAGGTGAGAATTTGCTGCGTCGAAGCGTTTACCTCATCGTCGGTAAGAGTGCGCGATGGATGTTGCCAGGTCAAGCCGACTGCAAGGCTTTTTCTAAGCGGATCAATGCCTTTACCCTGGTAAACATCAAACAGCCTGAGGTCTGTGAGCCATTCCCCTGCATTCTCACGAATAACGTCCAGCACGGCGGTCGCGGAAACATCACGATCAGCCAGCAGCGCCAGGTCGCGACGCACTTCCGGGAAGCGTGAAAGCTCATGGAATTTCGGCAGGCGACCGGTCGCCACTTCAGCCAGAACCAGCTCGAAGACGAACACGGGACGATCAAGGCCCAGGGTCTTCGACAGTTCCGGGTGCAGTGCGCCGATGTAGCCCACTTCTCGCCCGTCACGCTCGATACGTGCGGTCTGACCCGGGTGCAACGCGGGGTGGCTTCCGGGTACGAAACGGAAATCATCTTGCGCACCGGCAAAGCCCAGCACGGCTTCAACGTCAGCCTTGACGTCGAAGAAGTCGACGACATCGCGGCCTTGCGCCCAGCCTTCCGGCAGACGGCTGCCACAGATCACGCCGGCCAGCATCGGCTCTTGCTTCAAGCCTTCCAGTTGACCGACAAAACGCAGCCCGCTCTCGAACAGGCGCACGCGGTCCTGCTGGCGATTGAGGTTGTGCTGCAGCGACTTCACCAGACCCGGCCACAGGGACGAGCGCATTGCCGACATGTCAGCCGAGATCGGATTGGCCAGCAGCAGCGGCTCAACACCCGGGCTGAACAGCTCGAACCATTTCTGATCGATGAAGCTGTAGGTAATTGCTTCCTGATAACCGCGAGCCACCAGCAGACGACGCAACGCTGGCAGATCACTCCGAGCCTCGGCACGCGGTTGCGGTGCCAGACGCGCCTGCGGGTAACGAACCGGCAGACGGTTGTAACCATGGAGGCGGGCCAGCTCTTCAATCAGATCGACTTCGAGGGTGATATCGAAGCGGTGGCTCGGCACTTCGACGCGCCACTGCTCGCTGGCGTGAGGCGTGACGGTGAGGCCGAGCGCCGTCAGCAGGCGCTCGATTTCAGCTGCGTCCATCTTCATGCCCAGCATCTGCTCGATACGCTCGGCACGCAGAATGATCGGCTCAACCGAAGGCAGGTGCTGATCGCTGACGGTTTCGATGACCGGACCGGCTTCACCGCCCGTGATCTCCAGAAGCAGGCCAGTGGCACGCTCCATGGCTTCGCGAGCGAGCTGCCAGTCAACGCCGCGCTCATAGCGATGGGACGCGTCGGTGTGCAGGCCATAGGACCGTGC
>NZ_JASCOY010000063.1:0-31557 GCF_029960075.1 Pseudomonas sp. PS02290 | reverse complement strand
GGCTAAAGCCGGTCCTGCGAGTGTTTGCATTTGCCTTCGTAGGACCGGCTTTAGCCGGGAAAGCGTCGGATGTCACACCGCAGGATCGGGGGCGCCTGGCCTGGCGTCTTCCCGGCTGAAGCCGGTCCCACTGTCACAAAAAAGCCCCGTCACGATGGACGGGGCTTCTTGTTTTCAGCATGGCTCTGTCAGTGCATGACCCTGATCAGAACGCGACGCCCTGGCTGCGCAGGTAATCGTCGTAGGTGCCGCTGAAGTCGGTCACGCCACTTGGGCTCAACTCGATGATGCGGGTGGCCAAGGACGAGACGAACTCGCGGTCGTGGCTGACGAAGATCAGCGTGCCTGGGTAGTTCTCCAGCGCCAGGTTCAGCGCCTCGATCGACTCCATGTCCAGGTGGTTGGTCGGTTCGTCCATGATCAGCACGTTCGGCTTCTGCAGGATCAGCTTGCCGAACAGCATACGGCCTTGCTCACCACCGGAAATCACCTTGACCGACTTGAGGATCTCGTCGTTGGAGAACAGCATCCGGCCCAGGGTGCCACGAATGACTTGCTCACCTTGAGTCCATTGCCCCATCCAGTCGAACAGGGTGACATCGTCTTCGAAGTCGTGGGCGTGGTCCTGGGCGTAGTAACCCAGCTCCGCCGCATCGGTCCACTTGATCGTGCCGGCATCCGGGGTCAGCTCATTGACCAGGGTGCGCAGCAGAGTGGTTTTACCGATACCGTTCGGGCCGATGATCGCAACGCGCTCGCCGGCTTCAACCTGGAAGCTGAAGTTCTTGAACAGCGGCTTGCCGTCGAAGCCTTTGGCCATTTGGTCAATGATGACCGCCTGACGGTGCAGCTTCTTGTTCTGATCGAAGCGGATGAACGGGCTGACGCGGCTCGACGGTTTGACCTCGGCCAGCTGGATCTTGTCGATCGCCTTGGCGCGGGACGTGGCCTGCTTGGCTTTCGAGGCGTTGGCCGAGAAGCGGCTGACGAACGACTGCAATTCGGAGATCTGGGCTTTCTTCTTGGCGTTGTCCGACAGCAACTGCTCGCGGGACTGGGTCGCCACGGTCATGTACTCGTCGTAGTTGCCCGGGAACAGGCGCAGCTCGCCGTAATCCAGGTCAGCCATGTGGGTGCACACGCTGTTGAGGAAGTGACGGTCGTGAGAAATGATGATCATCAGGCTGGAACGCTGGGTCAGGATGTTTTCCAGCCAGCGAATGGTGTTGATGTCCAGGTGGTTGGTCGGTTCGTCGAGCAACAGCACTTCAGGATCGGAGAACAGCGCCTGAGCCAGCAACACGCGCAGCTTCCAGCCCGGCGACACTTCGCTCATCGGCCCGTTGTGCTGCTCGATGCCAATGCCCAGACCGAGCAACAGCTCACCGGCACGGGATTCGGCGGTGTAGCCGTCCATTTCAGCGAATTCGGTTTCCAGCTCGGCGACGGCCATGCCGTCTTCTTCGGTCATTTCCGGCAGCGAGTAGATGCGATCGCGCTCGGCCTTGACCTTCCACAGCTCTTCGTGACCCATGATCACGGTGTCGATGACGGTGAAGTCTTCGTAGGCGAACTGGTCCTGGCGCAATTTACCCAGACGCACGTTCGGCTCAAGCATCACCTGGCCGCCAGACGGCTCCAGATCGCCGCCGAGGATCTTCATGAAGGTGGACTTGCCACAGCCATTGGCGCCGATGAGGCCATAGCGATTGCCACCGCCGAATTTGACCGAAACGTTCTCGAACAGCGGCTTGGCGCCAAACTGCATGGTGATGTTAGCTGTGGAAATCAATTGCTTATCCTGGATTGTTTACAAGGGGGCTGATTGGCGATGGCCTTCCACGCCTGGTGGCGATTGCTCGTGATCCAACCAGCAGCCTGCACGTCACCGGTGACGGGGACATGACCTGATGAAGATGGGTGAACGGGAGCAGCGTCCGATACGGGTTCAGCGGGGGACCGACGTGCATCGGCCACACTTGCTGCACGGCAGCAGACGCACAGGTTTGGGCAGTGCGCTGGGACCCCGCGATAGGCTCAGGCGGCGCATGCCAATTCAAGGCGCGGCAGTGTAACACCGTCTTGGTTATCCACCTACCGCCGCTCGCCGGTGAGGATTAGTTGATCAAGCGTGCTCGACCTGCGTCCTGACTTTGTTCACCGTGGAGTAATGGGAAAACACGATGCAGCCGATCAGTCGGGAGAACAGCCCAAGGGTTTCGACGAGGTCGGGGTTCTCGAAGGTGCTGGCCTTGGAGTCGAGCAGGCACAGCGCGCCGAAGAGTTGGCCGTCGGGCAGGGAGATCGGGACGCCGATGTAGCTTTCGATGGCGTAACGCTTGACCACCGGGCGACCCGCATAGCGCTCGCTTTTGCTGATGCTGGGGATGATCAGCGCCTTCGGGTTTTCGATCAGCTCGTTACACAGTGTTGATTCCAGCTCCAGGACTTCGCCTTCCTGGATACCGATGTGAATCTCGTCATAGACCGCGCAGGCGACCCACTCGGCGTCGGTGAACTTGGCGATGCCCGCAAAACGCATGCCGGTCAGCCGGGTCACGAGTCTGAGGATGTTCGTCGTGGCCTCAACCTCGGCGATCGCCGAACGCTCGGCAATGGTCAGCAAATCCGGGCAGAGCAGGGAATCCAAAGCCATTGTCGGCTCCATATCGATGTGTAGTGGCGTACCGGCCGGGGCATGTACGTCGCGCAGATTAGCATCTTGTGCTGCACCCGTATCCTCCCCCTCGGCTCTCTGCGACCATTTGCCATGGGGCCGATCGTCGAAAAGAAGCAGCCGACGCCGTCAGAGCTGGTGGGTAAATCGCTGCACCGCCCCCACGACCTGACGCGCGCCCTCCTGAATTTCCACGATCACGCTGCCCGCCTGGTTGGCCAGCGACAGGCCCTGCTCGGCCTGAACCCGCGTGCTGCCCATGTCCTTGACCACGTCATCCACCAGTTTCTGGTTCTGTTGCACCACCGCGACAATTTCCTCGGTGGCCGTGCTGGTGCGCCCGGCCAACTGACGCACTTCATCCGCCACGACGGCAAAGCCACGCCCTTGTTCACCGGCGCGGGCCGCTTCGATGGCGGCATTAAGGGCCAGCAAGTTGGTCTGCTGGGCGATGCCACCGATGGTTTGCACGATGGTGCTGATCAGCAGCGATTGCTTGCCCAGCGCTTCCATGCCATGGGAGGCGGAAAGCATCTGGTCGGCAATGCCGTTCATGGTTTCCACAGTGTTGTTGATCACCGCTGCTCCACGCTGGGCCGAGACATCGGTGCGCTGGGAGATTTCGAAGGCAGTGCCCGCCGCGACGCTGATTTCCGCTTCGCGATGTACCTGATCGGTAATGACAGTGGCGAACTTCACCACTTTGTAGAGCTTGCCCTGGGTGTCGTGGACCGGGTTGTACGTCGCTTCCAGCCAGACTTCATCACCACGGCTGTTCAAGCGTTTGAACCGGTCTGCCACGAACTCACCGTCGTTCAGGCGTTTCCAGAACGCTTTGTAGTCTTCGGTGGCGGCGAATTTCGGGTCACAGAACAGGCTGTGGTGCTTGCCGAGAATCTGATCCTGGCTGTAGCCCATTTCCTGGAGGAAGGACTGGTTAGCCTTCAGCACGTGGCCGCCGAGGTCGAATTCGATGACCGCTGTCGACCGCAGCAGGGCGTTGATGAACGACTCGTTTTCCCGGGCCTTGTTGACTTCGGCGGTGACGTTGGTGGCCAGACATTTGAAGGCGACGAGGCGACCTTGCTCATCTTTCAACGGCGACCAGGTGGCGTGAAGCCAGATCAGCGAACCGCCTTTGCTGACGAAGCGGTAGTCGTCGGTCACTGCCGTGCCGCTGGTGGCTGCGGCCTTGAAGTTGCGAAAGCATGGCATGGTCGCCACGTAGGAAGGGATAAATGCCGCCATGGGGTTGCCGACCAGTTCATCGTGGGAGTAACCGATTGCTGCGCAGAACTTGCTGTTGGCGTCCGTGATGCGCAGGTCGGAATCCACCGTCAGCGACAGCATCTCCTGCATGAGGGCGTCATGAAAATTTTTGAGCGTGACCAGCTCCGAGCTTAGTGTGGCCACCTGCTTTTTGACTTTGGAATTAAACATCTGCCGCTCCTTGGATATCCTCTGCTTGATGTCGGCGTTCGTATGCCGAAATTAAGCCCGGTCGTCAGAATGTGTATAGATCATGCGTGGATGAAAGGAGGGCGCTGACAAGGAATTCCGGACAAGAAAAAGCCCGCGATGGGGGGTGCGGGCTTAAAGTCAGTCTTGGAGGAGCAATTGAAGACTACCGCCCTCAATGTGAAAAACCTGTGAACAGCTCTCAACAACAGTTAATAAATAGCGTTGGTCAGAAAAGCCTTCACGATGGACTTCGCAGAAGGCCTGACTTTCTGGCTGCCCAGCTCTTCAGTGGTAAACCACTTGCAGTCGGCAATTTCATTATGGGGGGCAGGGGTGGCGATCATCGTCACCGACACTTCGAACACGTGGTGCAACACAGTGCCGCCTTCAAACCGGGTGATGTACGCCAGGTCTTCCAGGATCAGTCCGGTCTCTTCACGTAGTTCTCGCGCAGCCGCCTGCGCGGGCGATTCATCGGCTTCGACCTTGCCGCCCGGCAGGTTCCAGCGAGCTTTGGATTTGCGCACGTAGAGGATCTGATTGTCCCTGCGGCAAATGACTGTGGCTCGTTCTTTCATTGGCGTTCCTCCACCGTACAACCCGTAAAAGCGCCTGCCGTCCGTGCATGTTCACGCGGTTGTCATAAAAGCTTCATAAAGACGTTTGAAGCAGTAACGGTGCCAATGTTCCCTTGACCTCCACATAAATCGGCCGGTCACAGCAAAACCATAGCTGGAATGGGGGGAGTTTTTCGTCAACCCGCCCGGCGGCGTGTTGTAGCGGCTTGGGCTGGACCCAGCACAGCCCAAAGTGCCACTACTGAAGTGGCGCGATGCTTAGGGGTCACACCAAGGCGATCGTGCCCTTGGCGCGATGAACGGTCGGCGGAGGTAAGAGGTGATGCGCGTTTCTGGCGCGGGGCGCACACCGATGGGGCCCAATGCTCACTGCGTGGGGTGATCCGTAGCGCTGAATTCTCTCGGCCAGCGCCAGGTTTCGACCTGCACGCACCTGCCTCTGCACCCATGTGATTGAAAATACCGGTGATTCTTGCGCCTTCTTATAGCGCCCAGGTCTGTGGCACACTTTCTGCTGTCTATTCCGTTGTGGCAAACAGTGTTCCGCTATAGCGGAATAAATACAACCGGCGGAGTTTCTCTCATGTGGCGCGGATCCCTTTCTTTGAAAGCTTGTGCACTGGCCCTGATAACAGCAGCGACGTTTGCGACGACGGCGTACGCCGCTGACAGCAAGCTCGACAGCGTTCTGCAACGTGGCCATCTGATCGTGGGTACGGGGAGCACCAATGCCCCTTGGCACTTCCAGGGTGCAGACGGCAAGTTGCAGGGTTTTGATATCGACATCGCGCGGATCGTCGCCAAGGGCCTGTTCAATGACCCGAGCAAAGTCGAGTTCGTCGTGCAGTCTTCCGACGCGCGCATCCCGAACCTGCTGACCGACAAAGTCGACATGAGCTGCCAGTTCATCACGGTCACCGCCAGCCGCGCCCAGCAGGTGGCCTTCACCCTGCCTTACTACCGCGAAGGCGTCGCACTGCTGCTGCCGACCAACAGCAAGTACAAGGAAATCGATGACCTGAAAGGCGCCGGCGATGGCGTCACCGTTGCCGTGCTGCAAAACGTCTACGCCGAAGAGCTGGTGCATCAGGCGCTGCCCAAGGCGAAGGTCGACCAGTACGACAGCGTCGACCTGATGTACCAGGCCATCAACTCCGGTCGTGCCGATGCGGCGGCCACCGATCAGTCGTCGGTGAAATACCTGATGGTGCAGAACCCCGGTCGCTATCGCTCGCCCGCGTTCGCCTGGAGCCCGCAGACCTACGCCTGCGCCGTGAAGCGTGGTGATCAGGACTGGCTGAACTTCGTCAACACCGCCCTGCATGAAGCCATGACCGGGGTCGAGTTCCCGATGTATGCCGAGTCGTTCAAGAAGTGGTTCGGCGTGGACCTGCCGACCCCTGCGATCGGCTTCCCGATGGAATACAAATAACCCGCGCCGCTTGCGTCGCCCATTGAAGCGGGCGAGGACGGCCGTGGTGCCGTCCCGCCCCAGGTACTGCTGACCATGAATTATCAGCTGAATTTTGCAGCGGTCTGGCGGGATTTCCCCAGTCTGCTGGCGGGGCTGGGGCTAGGTCTGGAACTGGCCCTGATCTCCATCGCCATCGGGTGCGTGATCGGCATGATGGCCGCGTTTGCAATGCTGTCCCGCTATCGGGCCCTGCGCATCGTGGCGTCGGTTTACGTCACCGTGGTGCGCAACACGCCGATTCTGGTGCTGATCCTGTTGATCTACTTCGCCTTGCCCGGGCTCGGTATTCGTCTGGACAAGATCCCGTCGTTCATCATCACCCTGTCGCTGTATGCCGGGGCGTACCTGACCGAGGTGTTCCGTGCAGGGCTGCTGAGCATTCACAAGGGCCAGCGTGAAGCGGGGCTGGCGATCGGCCTCGGCGAATGGCAGGTGCGTGCGTACATCGTGGTACCGGTGATGCTGCGCAATGTGCTGCCGGCACTGTCGAACAACTTCATTTCGCTGTTCAAGGACACGTCCCTGGCCGCCGCCATCGCGGTGCCGGAACTGACCTATTACGCGCGCAAGATCAACGTCGAGAGCTACCGGGTGATTGAAACCTGGCTGGTGACCACGGCGCTGTACGTCGCGGCCTGTTACCTCATTGCCATGCTGCTGCGTTACCTCGAGCAGCGTCTGGCGATTCGCCGCTAGGAGGCCCGGACCATGTACGAACAACCCAGTTGGTTGCATGAATTGTGGATTGCCCGCGAGGCGTTGTGGGCAGGGTTTCTCACCAGCGTGCAGTGCGCGGGACTGGCGATCGTGTTCGGGACGGTGATCGGCGTGTTCGCCGGGCTGATCCTGACCTACGGGAAATGGTGGGCGCGCCTGCCGTTTCGCGCCTACGTCGATCTGATTCGCGGCACGCCCGTGTTTGTCCTGGTGCTGGCCTGCTTTTACATGGCGCCAGCGCTGGGCTGGCAGATCGGCGCGTTCCAGGCCGGTGCGCTGGGGCTGACGCTGTTTTGCGGCTCCCATGTGGCCGAGATCGTGCGCGGTGCCTTGCAGGCCATCCCGCGCGGGCAACTGGAAGCCGGCAAGGCCATCGGCCTGACGTTCGGTCAGTCCCTCAGTTATGTGCTGTTGCCTCAAGCGCTGCGGCAGATATTGCCGACCTGGGTCAATTCATCGACGGAGATCGTCAAGGCCTCGACCCTGCTCTCGGTGATCGGCGTGGCCGAGCTGCTTCTCAGCACCCAGCAGGTCATCGCGCGCAACTTCATGACCCTCGAGTTTTACCTGTTCGCCGGCTTTCTCTTCTTCGTCATCAACTACGCCATCGAGCTTCTTGGGCGGCAAATCGAAAAACGGGTGGCCTTGCCATGACACAGACTCAAACCGCACCTGCCGCTCCGGCTCTATTGAGCATCGAAGGGCTGCACAAATCCTATGGCCCGGTTGAAGTGCTCAAGGGCGTCGACCTGAAGATGAACAAAGGCAACGTGGTGACGCTGATCGGCTCCAGTGGCTCGGGCAAAACCACGCTGCTGCGATGCGTCAATCTGCTGGAAGAGTTTCAGGGCGGGCACATTCGTCTCGAAGGTCAGGACATCGGCTACAGCGACGTCAGTGGCAAGCGCGTGCGTCATCCGGAAAAACTCATCGCGCAGCACCGGGCGATGACCGGCATGGCGTTTCAGCAGTTCAACCTGTTCCCGCACTTGACCGCGCTGCAGAACGTCACCCTCGGTTTGCTCAAGGTGAAGAAGCTGCCCAAGGACCAGGCCGTTGCGCTGGCCGAGAAGTGGCTGGAGCGTGTCGGCCTGCTGGAGCGGCGCAATCACTTTCCCGGCCAGTTGTCCGGCGGTCAACAGCAGCGCGTGGCGATTGCCCGCGCCATTGCCATGAACCCGAGCCTGATGCTGTTCGACGAGGTTACGTCGGCGCTGGACCCGGAGCTGGTGGGCGAAGTGCTCAGCGTGATCAAGGGCCTGGCGGAAGAGGGCATGACCATGCTGCTGGTGACCCACGAGATGCGCTTCGCTTACGAGGTGTCCGATCAGATCGTGTTCATGAACCAGGGCCGTATCGAAGAGCAGGGCCCGCCCAAGGCATTATTCGAACAACCCAAGTCAGCGCGTCTGGCTGAATTCCTCAAGAACATTCGTTTTTAAGACGCTCAATCAAAGGAGATTTTCATGAGCATTACTCGTTACGGTGCCGGCAGTACCGCAGGTGGCGGCCAGCCACGTCCATTCGCCCGCGCCGTCGAAGCCGATGGCTGGCTGCATGTGTCGGGGCAGGTGCCGGCCGAAAACGGTGAGATCATCAACGGCGGGATCGTCGAGCAGACCCATAAAACCATGCAGAACCTGGTGGCCATCCTGACCGAGGCCGGTTACGGCCTGGAAGACGTGGTGCGCGTTGGCGTGTGGCTGGAAGACCCCCGTGATTTCTGGAGCTTTAACAAGGTTTTCGGCGAGTATTTTTCCCCGGAACATGCCCCGGCCCGCGCCTGCGTGCAGGCCAACATGATGGTCGACTGCAAGGTCGAGATCGATTGCATTGCCTACAAGAAAAAGTAAGGAGCAGCGGCAAGCTTTAAGCTGCAAGCTGCAAGTCGGTAGAGCGCTGATGCAACACGTGCCGCTTGAAGCTTGCAGCCCAATTGCCTACCCCATTTTTAAAGGCTGAAGGCGTTTTTGCATCCGCGCCCTTTAGCCTGGAGCTGCTCTTATGACCGAAGACATCAAACGCCGGGCCCGTGGTTTAGACCGAGCGTTCGATATTCTCGATTTTCTCAAGGAAACCGGCACGCCGATGCGGCCCAACGAGATCGCCAGCGGCATCGGCAGCCCGAAATCGACGGTGTATGAGCTGGTCAGTTCGCTGCTGGAGCGGCGCGTCCTCGAGACCGTCGGCAAGGACGGCCACGTGTACCTGGGTCGGCAGCTGTATTTCCTTGGGCAGGCGCATTTGCGTCACTTCGACTTCACCCGCGAGGCCGAAGTCAGCCTGGGTGAAATCGTCGAGCAAACCCGGGAAACCGCACAGATGTGCCTGCTCAACGGCCGCAAATACACCGTCGCGCTAATGAAAGAAGGCGCGCGGCATTTCCGGATATCGTCCGATATCGGCGAGGACGCGCCGATTCCGTGGACGGCTTCGGGACGCCTGCTGCTCGGGCACCTCACCGATCAGGCGATCATCGACCTGATCGACGACGAGGACTTCATCCTTCCGGACGGTCAGCGCCTGCCGATCGAGACGTTTCTCGCCGAGATCCGCAAGGCCCACGACGACGGCTTCTTTTCCTTCGACAGCATCGCCGACACCTTCACCCATTGCTTCGCCGCGCCGGTGCGGGACAAGCAGGGTATCTGCATCGCGACCCTGTGCATTGTCGCCCCGCGCGCCGACGCCACCGCCCATTACGACCATTATCGGCGCGTGCTGATCGACAGCGCCAACGGCCTGGCCCGGCGCGTCATCGAATAGCGTCGGCCTTACGTACACTCGAACAAAAAGTTCAGGAGAACAGAGATGAGCATTGCCGCGATTGAAAAAGGCGCCACGCAACCCGGCGACCACCTGGTGCGCGACGTCAGCCTGCCAGCGCTGGTGATCCACGACACGGCGCTGGAGCACAACCTGCGCTGGATGCAGAAGTTCGTGAGTGACAGCGGCGCCGAGCTCGCGCCCCACGGCAAGACCAGCATGGTCCCGGCGCTGTTTCTGCGGCAGTTGCAGCACGGCGCGTGGGGCATGACCCTCGCCACGGCGGTGCAGACCCGCGCGGCCTACGCTCATGGCGTGCGTCGCGTGCTGATGGCCAACCAGCTGGTCGGCGCGCCGAACATGGCGATCATCGCCGAGATGCTCACTGACTCCATGTTCGACTTTCACTGCATGGTCGATCATCCGGACAACGTCAAGGCGCTGGGCGAGTTCTTCGCCGCCAAGGGCCTGAACTTGAATGTGATGATCGAGTACGGCGTGGTCGGTGGACGTTGCGGTTGCCGCAGCGAAGCCGAGGTCATGGCCCTGGCCGACGCCATCGCCGCGCAACCGGCGCTGAAGCTGACCGGCATCGAAGGCTACGAAGGCGTGATTCATGGCGACCAGGCCGTGAGCGGCATTCGCGCGTTCGCCACGTCGCTGGTGCGGCTGGCCGTGACGCTGCAGGACAAGGGCGCGTTTGCGCTGGATCGCCCGATCGTCACGGCGTCGGGGTCGGCCTGGTACGACTTGATCGCCGAAGAATTCGACAAACAGCAGGTGCGCGAGCGCTTCCTGAGTGTTTTGCGGCCCGGCAGTTACGTGGTCCACGACCACGGCATCTACAAAGACGCGCAGTGCTGCGTGCTCGATCGACGTCACGACCTGAGCGAGGGCTTGCAGCCAGCGATGGAAGTCTGGGCCCATGTGCAATCGATGCCGGAGCCGGGTTTTGCGGTGATCGCCATGGGCAAACGCGACGTGGCGTTCGATGCCGGCATGCCCAACCCGATCAAACGCTATGCGCCGGGGGCGGTGCCGGCGATTGGCGAGGACGTCAGCGCCTGCAAAGTCACTGCTGTGATGGACCAGCACGCGTTCATGACCGTCGCGCCCGATTGCGAATTGAAAGTGGGCGATATCATTTCGTTCGGCACCTCTCACCCGTGCCTGACCTTTGACAAATGGCGCACGGGTTGCCTGGTGGGTGATGATCTGTGCGTCATCGAATCCTTCGATACCTGCTTCTGACAGGAGTCTGCGATGAGTGAAATGGTCAGTCACAGCTATCCGCGCGTCGCGCTGATCGGCGAATGCATGATCGAGTTGCAACAGCACGCCAACGGCACGCTCAAGCAGAGCTTCGGCGGAGACACGCTGAACACCGCGGTGTACCTGTCGCGCCTGCTGGGTTCGGCGGCGCAGGTGGATTACGTCACGGCGCTGGGCGACGACAGTTTCAGCGACGCCATGTGCCAGGTCTGGACAGATGAGGGCATTGGTCTGAGTCGGGTGCAGCGTCTGCCGGGGAGGCTGCCGGGGCTGTATTGCATTCAGACCGACGCCAACGGGGAGCGACGTTTTCTCTACTGGCGCAACGAGGCGGCGGTGCGCGAATGCTTCACCACGCCAGCGGCCGAGCCGGTGCTGGCCGCGCTGCCGGATTACGACGTGCTGTATTTCAGCGGCATCACCCTGGCGGTGCTGGGTGAAACGGGCAGGGCGCGGCTGCTCTCGACCCTTGGCGATGCCCGGGACCGAGGGGCGAGGGTGGTGTTCGACAACAATTACCGGCCGCGCTTGTGGCGCAGCGTAGAACAGGCGCGTCAGGCGTATCGCGCGGTCATGCACGAAGTCGATCTAGCGCTGCTGACCGAGGAGGATGAGCAGGCGCTGTTCGACTACAGCGACGGCGAGGAGATTCTGCAGACCTATCGGGCCATGGGTGTCAGCGAGGTGGTGGTGAAACGCGGGGCCCAGAGCTGTCTCGTCAGTGTCGACGACCGGCGTTATGAAGTGCCGGCGCACTCCGTGCAGAAGGTCATCGACACCACGGCGGCGGGGGATTCGTTCAGCGCTGCCTATCTGGCGCGGCGTTTGCGGGGTGGCGGCCCAAAAGATGCGGCCAACGCCGGGCATCAGTTGGCGGGCCTGGTGATTCAGCACCCGGGGGCATTGATACCGCGCAGCGTGATGCCGGTCTGAGGCAGGCCGCTGGGTTCGCGCACTCTGTGGGACCGGCTTCAGCCGGGAAGGGGCCAGTCTGATCACCACAAAATTGCAGAGACAGCCCCTCAATCCCGATAAAACACCTGCACCAGGTGATACCCGAATTTGCTCTTGACCGGACCATGCACGGTCCGCAACGGCTTTTTGAAAATCACCTGGTCAATCGCGCCGACCATCTGGCCCGGCCGCACCTCACCCAGATCGCCGCCGCGCTTGCCGCTCGGGCACGTCGAATACTTCTTCGCCAGCACGTCGAACGCCTCGCCCTTGGCAATGCGCTGCTTCAGTTGCTCGGCTTCTTCAGCGGTCTTGACCAGAATGTGGCGGGCTTGGGCTTTCATGATGGTCCGGACGTCTCGATAAAAAAGCCGCGCATTATGCCTTTGCTGCGCGATTTCGGGTAATTTCCCACACCTTGACCGGACGAACGTGTAAATCGGACCTGAGACACGCCCGACCCGGCCAGTCAAACAGCCCGAACGTTGAAACCGGCCGAAGGTCGACACACTGTAGGCCTGCAGTCTCCTCAAACCTCTTGTGCGGTGTTGCCTTATGGATTTTCCGGCGTTGTTGAAGGTGCTTGCCACCCAGGATGGATCGGACCTTTACCTGTCCACCGGCGCGCCCCCTTGCGCCAAGTTCAACGGCGTGCTCAAGCCGCTGGGCACGGAAGCGTTCAAACCCGGCGACGTCGGCCTGATCGCCAACGGCATCATGGACGCCGAGCAGCGCGTGGATTTCGAACGGGATCTGGAAATGAACCTGGCGTTTTCCCTGTCCGGCGTCGGGCGTTTCCGGATCAACATCTTCAAGCAGCGCAATGAAGTGTCGATCGTGGCGCGCAACATCAAGCTCGACATCCCCAAATTCGAAGACCTGCACCTGCCGCCGATCCTGCTCGATGTGATCATGGAAAAGCACGGCCTGGTGCTCTTTGTCGGCGCCACCGGTTCGGGTAAATCGACCTCCCTGGCGGCACTGATCGATCACCGCAACCGCCACGCCAGCGGCCACATCATCACCATCGAAGACCCGGTGGAGTTCATTCACAAACACAAGCGCTCGATCATCAACCAGCGCGAAGTGGGCGTCGACACGCGCAGCTTCCACGCGGCGCTGAAGAACACCCTGCGTCAGGCGCCGGACGTGATCCTGATCGGCGAAATCCGCGACCGCGAGACCATGGAGCACGCGCTGGCATTTGCCGACACCGGCCACCTGGCGATCTCGACGCTGCACGCCAACAACGCCAACCAGGCGCTGGACCGCATTATCAATTTCTTCCCCGAAGAGCGCCGCCCGCAGTTACTCCATGACCTGGGCAACAACCTCAAGGCGTTCGTCTCCCAGCGACTGGTCAAGACCACCGACGGTAAACGCCGTGCGGCAGTGGAGGTGATGCTGGGCACGCCGACCATTCGAGACCTGATCCACCGCAACGAGCTGACCGAGCTCAAGGGCATCATGGAGAAGTCCACCAACCTCGGCATGCAAACCTTCGACAACGCGCTGTATGACTTGGCGGTGGAGGGTGCGATCACGGAAGACGAGGCCGTGAAGAATGCGGATTCCGCCAACAACGTGCGCCTGCGGTTGAAGTTGCACAGCGAAGACGGGCCATCCACCATCGCCACCCCGCCCCGTGCGCCCCAGCCCGCTGCGCAGGTGAATGTGAAGGATTGGGGGCTGGTGGATGAGCGGGATGAGCCGGGGAATTAAGGGTTTTTCACCCACGATTTGGTAGCGCCCAACCTGGCGCTTTCCCGGCTAAAGCCGGTCCCACAAATGTCCGCGTACCCTAATAGGACCTGCTTCAGCCGAGAAGAATTGTGAGCAGAAGCAATTCTTGCGGCTGCACGCATGCCTTTAGTGGGACCGGCTTCAGCCGGGAATGGGCCGGTTTGAGCAACACACATTTCGAGGTGTAGCGACCGACGCTTTCCCGGCTAAAGCAGTCCTACTGGTCTTGCCCCGGCTATCGCGCCAGCCACCCGCCATCGATATTCCACGCCGCGCCACGCACCTGCGCGCCCGCTTCGCTGCACAGAAACAACGTCAACTCCCCCAGCTGCGAAGGGGTCACGAATTCCAGCGACGGCTGCTTCTCCGCCAGCAGGTCATGCTTCGCCTGTTCCAGGTCACCGGTCTGCGCAGCGCGATCATCGATCTGCTTCTGCACCAGTGGCGTCAGCACCCACCCGGGGCAGATGGCGTTGCAGGTGACATTGCTTGCAGCGGTTTCCAGCCCGACCACCTTGGTCAACCCGATGACGCCGTGCTTGGCTGCCACGTACGCCGCCTTGCCCGTCGAACCCACCAGGCCATGCACCGACGCAATGTTCACGATTCGCCCCCAGCCCTTGGCACGCATGCCCGGCAGGCACAGCCGCGTGCTGTGAAACACCGACGACAGGTTGATGGCAATGATCTTGTCCCAGCTCTCCACCGGGAAATCCTCCACCGCGTCGACGTGCTGAATCCCTGCGTTGTTGACCAGAATGTCGACGCCGCCAAACTCCCGCTCGGCGTAGGCAATCATGTCGGCGATCTGCGCGACATCGCTGACGTCCGCCGGGTGGTGGCCGACTTTCCCGCCGTACTGCTTGACCTGCTCGATCACCGCCGATGCATCGCCGAAGCCATTGAGCACCAGATTTGCGCCGGCCTTGGCCAGCGTCAGCGCGATGCCCAGCCCGATGCCGCTGGTGGAGCCGGTGACCAGTGCGGTTTTGCCTTGCAGACTCATGTTCAATTCCTCATACGATGCCGGTTGCATAGAAAACGCCGATCACCACGAACACCGCCAGGGTCTTGATGAGGGTGATGCCGAAGATGTCCTTGTACGCCTCGCGGTGGGTCAGGCCGGTGACCGCCAGCAGGGTGATGACCGCGCCGTTGTGCGGCAGCGTGTCCATCCCGCCGCTGGCCATGGCCGCGACGCGGTGCAACACCTCCAGCGGAATGTTCGCCGCGTGGGCCGCCGCGATAAAGCTATCGGACATCGCCGCCAGCGCAATGCTCATGCCCCCGGACGCCGAACCGGTGATCCCCGCCAGCAAGGTCACGGTAATCGCTTCGTTGACCAGCGGATTGGGAATGCTTTTGAGCCCGTCAGCCAGCACCAGGAATCCGGGCAACGACGCAATCACAGCGCCAAAACCGTATTCCGACGCCGTGTTCATGGCCGCCAGCAGTGCACCGCTGACCGCACCCTTGCTGCCTTCGGCCAGTTTCGATTTCACCGTCTTGAAGGCGAACAGCAGCACAAAGACAATCCCCACCAGCAACGCCGCTTCCACGGCCCAGATCGCGGTGATCTTGGCGATGTCGGTCTGCACCGGCGTCGCCATACCCGGGAGCGCGAGGGTGTGAGTCTTGCCGTACCACTGGGGAATCCACTGGGTGAACAGCAGGTTCATGATCCCCACCAGCAACAGCGGCGCCAGTGCGATCCACGGGTTGGGCAGGGCGATGTCGTCCGGGGTGTCCGGCTCGTTGCGCAACTCAGTGCCGTAGCCTTCGCCGGCACGCTGGGCCTTGTTGCGCTGGCGCTGCAGAAACAGCATGCCGACGCTGAACACGAACGCTGTGCCAATCAGGCCCAGCCACGGCGCCGCCCACGCCGTGGTGTTGAAGAAGGTCGAGGGGATGATGTTCTGGATCTGCGGGGTGCCGGGCAGGGCGTCCATGGTGAACGAAAACGCACCGAGGGCGATGGTCGCCGGAATCAGCCGTTTGGGAATGTTGCTCTGGCGGAACATCTCGGCGGCGAACGGGTAGACCGCAAACACCACCACAAACAGCGACACACCGCCATAGGTCAGCAACGCGCAGACCAGCACGATCACCAGCATCGCCTGGCGGGTGCCCAGCAGGCGAATGGCTGCCGCCACGATGGAGCGCGAGAAACCGGACAGCTCGATCAGCTTGCCGAACACTGCACCAAGCAAAAACACCGGGAAGTAGAGTTTGACGAAGCCCACCATCTTGTCCATGAACACGCCGGTGAAGGCGGGCGCCACGGCAGAGGGGTCGGTGAGCAGCACGGCACCGAGGGCCGCGATGGGGGCAAAGAGGATGACGCTGTAACCCCGGTAGGCAGCCAGCATCAGCAGCGTAAGGGCCGCTAAAGCGATGATCACACTCATCGAGTGTCTCCTGTTGTTTTTGTTTTGGGTGCGGCGAGGCCGCGCAACAGGAGGTATAGCTACTTTCATGCCAGTGCGCTAACTGGCTGATTCCTAAGAGATTTTCTCGATGGCGTCAGGGCAAGGGGTCGGATTCGTCCAGGAAATGAGACCACGACTGTGGAATTCGGCATGTGACTAACCCGTTGCCCTTGCTGGCGACAGCTCTGGATCAAGCTTTCATCGATCAGTCCAGCATCATGGATAGCCAGTCTCTCTATTGAGACTCGGCGATCCCCAGCGCTGCCATTTTCTTGTACAGCGTCGAACGCCCCAGTCCCAGCTGCCGGGCCGCGAGAATCACGTTCCCCGCACACTGCGCCAGCTTCGCCTGAATCAGCTCCCGGTCGAAATGCTGCCGCGCCTCGCTGTACGTCTGATCATTGGACGCCAACGAGGCCGTTGCCGGCGGACTGGTCACGGGAACCAGCGTGCCGATGGCCGCGCGAATGTCGCCGGGATTGAGCTGCAGATCGTCGCTGAGCAATGCCGCACGTTCGAGCACGTTGCGCAGCTCGCGAATGTTGCCCGGCCAGGCATGCTGTGCGAGGGCGGCCATGGCTGCCGGCGCCAGTTCGTGCTGGCTGCGCAGGTCCTCAAGAATCGCTTCGGTCAACGCCGGAATATCATCCAGACGCTCGCGCAGCGGCGGCACCTGGATGGGCAACACGCTCAACCGGTAATACAGGTCAGCGCGAAACTCCCCACGCTTGATCGCCGCCTCGAGATCCGTAGAGGTCGCCGCGATCAGGCGCACATCGCTTTTGATCATTTCGTTGGAACCCACCGGCTCGTACTCTTTTTCCTGCAGTACGCGCAGCAGCTTGCTCTGCAGCGGCAGGGGCATATCGCCGATCTCATCAAGAAATAGCGTGCCGCCCTCGGCCAGGTGCAATTTGCCCTGGCGCCCCTTGCGGTCGGCGCCGGTGAATGCGCCGGGGGCGGTGCCGAAGAACTCCGCCTCAAGCAACGCTTCGGGGATGGCCGCGCTGTTGATGCTGATGAAGGGTTTGTGCGCCCGTGGCGAGCTATTGTGCACGGCGTGGGCCAGCAGCTCCTTGCCGGTTCCGGTTTCACCGAGCAGCAACACCGGCGAATCGGTGCTGGCGCTGCGCCGGGCGCGGCGTTTGACTTCCAGACTGGCGGCGCTGGTGCCGATGAAGTGGGCAAAACTGTATTTGGCCTGACGGGCGCGCAGGAGGGAGCGGGTGGAGGCCAGCTCCTGCTGCATGCTCGAATAGCGCTTGAGCAGCGGCGACAGCGCGTGCAGCTCATCGAACAGCGCAAAACCGATGGCGCCGATCACCGCGCCGCCGTCGTCATGAATCGGCAGGCGCATGACCACCAGCGGATCCTTTGCCGTGTCCATCATGTCCAGCAGGATCGGCTGGCCGTTGCTCGCCACTTGGCGCAGCAGGCTGCCGGGAATCACCTGTTCGCAGGGCTGACCCACCGCGCGGCTGGGGTCTTCGAGGCCAAAGCGGCGTGCGTAGCGCTCATTGATCCAGACGATGCGGGCGTCGCGGTCGACGATGACCGTGCCTTCGCTGGACTGCTCGATGATCTCGAAGAGCGAACGAATCGCCAGTCGCCGAACGCGTCGGTAATCCTTCAGGCTCTCACTGTCTTTCATGTGCGGTTCCGTCCTTCCTGTTCCTCGGCATCTGGCCGCACAGACTACAGATTCAAAATGGCTTCAGTTGAAACCGGGGTGTGCTGCCGCCAGCAATTCCCGGGTGTAGGGATGCTGTGGCGTATCGAACACGTCGTGGCTCGCGCCGCGCTCGACCACCTTGCCGTCCTTGACCACGATCAGGTCATGGGCCAGCGCCTTGACCACCGCCAGGTCGTGACTGATGAACAGGTAGGTCAGGCCATGCCGTTCCTGCAATTGACGCAACAGCGCGACGACCTGCTTCTGCACGGTACGGTCCAGCGCAGAGGTCGGTTCGTCGAGCAATATCAAGGCAGGTTTAAGCACAAGGGCGCGGGCAATGGCGATACGTTGCCGCTGCCCACCGGAAAACTCGTGGGGGTAGCGGTGCCGGCTCGACGGGTCGATGCCGACTTCCTCCAGCGCGCGAATCACTTCGGCCTCACAGCTGGCCTTGTCCAGGTCGCTGTGAACTTCCAGGCCCTCGCTGATGATCTGTGCCACCGACATGCGCGGGCTGAGGCTGCCGTAAGGGTCCTGAAACACCACCTGCATCTGCTTGCGCCATGGGCGCATCTGCTTCTGATTCAGGCTGTCCAGCCCATGACCCTTGAAGCGGATACTGCCACGGGATTCCAGCAAGCGCAGGATGGCCTGACCAAGTGTCGACTTGCCCGAGCCGGATTCGCCAACGATGCCCAGGGTTTTGCCGCGCTCGATGCTCAGGCTGATGTCATCGACGGCTTTCAGGTACTCGTGGTGCCGGTTGAAAATCCCGCCGCCGAGGGAGAACCAGACGCGCAGGTTGTCTACCTCCAGCACCTTCTCGCGGGTGTCCCGGGGCAACGGCTCGCCCGCCGGTTCCGCGTCCAGCAGCAAGCGGCTGTAAGGGTGTTGCGGGTTCTTGAACAACAGCTGGCAATTGGACTCCTCGACGATTTCCCCGGCGCGCATGACGCACACCCGCTGGGCGATGCTGTGCACCAGATTCAGGTCGTGGCTGATCAGCAACAGCGACATGTTCAGCCGTTGCTGCAGCTGTTTGAGCAGCAGCAGGATCTTGCGCTGCACCGTCACGTCCAGCGCCGTGGTCGGCTCATCGGCAATCAGCAGTTCCGGCTCGCAGGCCAGGGCCATGGCGATCATCACCCGCTGGCGTTGACCGCCGGACAACTCATGGGGGTAGGCCTTCAGGCGCTTCTTCGGGTGCTGAATGCCGACCAGCTCCAGCAGCTCGATGATCCGCGCCTGGGCCGCCTTGCCCGCCATCCCCTTATGCAGCAACAAGGTCTCGCCGATCTGGCGGGACACCGTGTGCAGCGGGTTCAGCGAGGTCATCGGCTCCTGAAAGATCATCGCGATCTGATTGCCGCGCAGCTCGCGCATGACGTTGCCATCGGCGCCGAGCAGCTCTTTGCCGCGATAACGAATGCTGCCGGTGCTCAGTGTGCCGGCCTGGGGCAGCAGTTGCAGGATCGAGTGCGCGGTCACCGATTTGCCCGAGCCCGACTCGCCGACCAGTGCCAGGCACTCGCCGGCCGGGATGTCCAGGCTGAGGTGCTTGATCACCGTGTGGCCATTGAACGACACCGAGAGGTCGCGGATTTCGATCAGGTTTTCGGACATCTCAGGACCTCGGGTCGAAGGCATCCCGCAGGGCCTCGCCAATAAACACCAGCAGCGACAGTATCAGCGCCAGTGTGAAAAATGCCGTGAAGCCCAGCCATGGCGCCTGCAGGTTCTGTTTGCCCTGGGCGATCAGCTCGCCCAGGGACGCGCTGCCGGCGGGCATACCGAAGCCGAGGAAATCCAGCGCGGTCAGCGTGGAGATCGCCCCGGTCAGAATGAACGGCAGATAGCTCAGGGTCGCGTTCATCGCGTTGGGCAGGATGTGCCGCAGGATCACCTTGCGATCACTCAATCCCAGCGCGCGCGCCGCTTTGACGTATTCCAGATTGCGCCCGCGCAGGAACTCGGCGCGCACCACGTCCACCAGCGCCAGCCATGAAAAGAGCGCCATGATCCCCAGCAGCCACCAGAAATTCGGCTCGACGAAGCCCGACAGAATGATCAGCAGGTACAGCACCGGCAGGCCGGACCAGACTTCCAGCAGGCGCTGGCCGAGCAAATCCACCCAGCCGCCGTAATAGCCCTGCAATGCGCCGGCGGCGATGCCAATCAGCGCACTGATGAAGGTCAGCGCCAAGGCAAACAGAATCGACACCCGCGCGCCGAAAATCACCCGGGCCAGCACGTCCCGGGCCTGATCGTCGGTGCCCAGCCAGTTGATCGAGGAGGGCGGGCTTGGCGCGGGCTTGTTCAGGTCATAGTTGGGGGTGTCATCGCTGAACGGGATCGGCGGAAACAGCATCCAGCCGTCGCCCTTACTGATCAGCTGGCGCACGTAATCGCTGCGGTAGTCCGGCTGAAACGGCAGCTGGCCGCCGAACTCCTGCTCGGTGTGGCGCTTGAAGGCGGGGAAGTACAGTTCGTGCTGATAACTCAGCACCAAGGGTTTGTCGTTGGCGATGAGTTCGCCGCACAGGCTGAGCACAAACAGCCCGCAGAACAGCCACAGCGACCACCAGCCGCGGCGGTTATTGCGAAAGCGCTCGAAGCGACGGCGAGCCACCGGAGACAGTCTGCGCATCACGCATTCCTCGCGCTGAAGTCGATTCGGGGGTCGACCAGGGTGTAGCAGATGTCCCCGACCAGCTTTATCAGCAACCCGAACAGCGTGAAGATGAACAGCGAACCGAACACCACCGGGTAGTCCCGCGACACCGCGGCTTCGTAACTCATGCGGCCGAGGCCGTCGAGGGAAAAGATCACTTCGATCATCAACGAACCGGCAAAGAACACACTGATGAACGCCTGGGGAATGCCGGCCACGATCAGCAACATGGCGTTGCGGAACACATGGCCGTAAAGCACCCGCCGCTCGCTCAGGCCTTTGGCCCGGGCGGTCACGACGTACTGGCGGGTGACTTCGTTGATGAAGGAGTTCTTGGTCAGAATGGTCAGCGTCGCGAAGCCGCCAATCACCAGCGACGTCACCGGCAATACCAGGTGCCAGAAGTAGTCGGCGATCTTGCCGACGGTGCTCAATTGATCGAAGTTTTCGGACACCAGGCCGCGCACCGGGAACCAGCTCAGCGACGTGCCGCCGGCAAACAGCACCACCAGCAGCATGGCGAACAGAAAGGCCGGCATCGCGTAACCGATGATGATGGCCGTGCTGCTCCAGATGTCGAAGTGGCTGCCGTGCTTGACCGCCTTGCGGATGCCCAGGGGGATCGACACCAGGTAGGTAATCAATGTTGCCCACAGCCCCAGTGAGATAGAGACGGGCATTTTCTGCAGGATCAGGTCCGTCACCTTGGCGCCGCGAAAGAAGCTGTTGCCGAAATCCAGCTGCGCGTAGTTCTTCAGCATCAGCCACAAGCGCTCATGCAAGGGTTTGTCGAAGCCGTATTGATGCTCGATTTCCTTGATCAGCTTGGGATCGAGGCCGCGACTGGCCCGGGACTGGCCGGCGTTCATGGTTTCGGTGTGGCCGGCGCCAATCGTGCCCCCGGCCACCCCTTGCAGCTTGGCGATGGCTTGCTCGACCGGCCCGCCGGGCGCGGCCTGCACGATGAAGAAGTTGACCAACAGAATGCACAGCAGCGTCGGAATGATCAGCAGCAGGCGCCTCATCAGGTAGCCGAGCATTACTTGACCTCCGAGGGAATGGCCGAAGCGCCCCGTTGTCGGGCGAACTCTTCGTTGGTCAGTGCCTGGGGGCTGACTTCCCACCAGGTGTCGATGGCCTCACTGTTGCTGGCCTGCACCTTGGGAATGCCGAATCGGTTCCACCACACCGTGGACGAGCCGGGCGGGTAATAGTTGGGAATCCAGTAGAAACCCCACTGCAGCACTCGGTCCAGGGCATGGGCGTAATCGATCATCGCGGGCTTGCTGTCGGCCTTGGCCAGGCCCTCGATCAGCGTGTCGACGGCCGGGTCGCGCAGGACCATGTAGTTGCTGGAGCCGGAATCGGTGGCGACTTTCGAGCCGAAGTTGTTGTACAGCTCCATGCCGGGAGAAGTCGAAACGCCATAGCCGGTGACGATCATGTCGTAATCCCGGGCCATTACCCGGTTCAGGTACTGTGCCGAGTCGATGCGGCGGATTTCGAAATCGATGCCGATCTGCGCCAGATTGCGCTTGTAGGGCAGCAGGATTTTCTCGAAGCCGCTCTGGCCGTTGAGAAAAGTAAAACTCAACGGTTCGCCTTGGGCGTTGACCAGCTTGTCACCCTGGGGCATCCAGCCTGCTTCTTCGAGCAACGCCAGGGCTTGCAGCTGTTTGTCTCGAATGAAGCCGCTGCCATCGGTTTTCGGGGTCTGGAACACCGTGGTGAAGACTTCCGGCGGCACCTGACCGCGCAACGGCTCAAGAATCTTCAGCTCGGACTCGGTGGGCAGCGCTGTCGCCGCCAGATCACTGTTGGAGAAGTAACTGTTCTGGCGCACATAGACGTTGCGCATCATCTGTTTGTTGGTCCACTCAAAATCCCACAGCATCGCCAGCGCCTGACGCACCCGACGGTCCTGAAACTTCGGACGGTCCAGATTGAAGATAAAACCCTGGGAGCTCTGCACCGCACCCTTGGCCAGGTGCGCCCGCTGCAGACGGCCCTCGGTCAAGGCCGGGCTGTCATAACCGATCGAATACCCGGTGGCGGAATACTCGCGGTTGTAGTCGTAACCACCACCGCGCAACACCTGACGGGCGACGTCGGTGTCGCCGAAATACTCGACGCTGAAATGATCGAAGTTGTACTGGCCGCGATTGACCGGCACGTCCTTGCCCCACCAGTCGGGGTTGCGTTCGAAGGTGACGCTGCGACCCGGGTCGACTTTGCCGATGCGATACGGCCCACTGCCCACCGGGATCTCGAAGCCACCCCCATTGGCAAAGTCGCGGTCCTTCCACCAATGTTCGGGAAATACCGGCAGCGAGGCCAGATCCAGCGGCAGGGTGCGGCTTTCACTGCTTTTGAAATCAAAGCGGATCTGCGTCGGCGACTCGACTTCGACGCCTTTGACGTCTTGAAACTCGGTGCGGTACGACAGGCTGCCCTGGGTCATCAGCAGGTTGTAGGTGTAGCGCACGTCTTCGGCGGTGATGGGCGAGCCGTCGGAAAATTTCGCCTTGGGGCTCAGGTAGAAACGCAATGACATGCCGTCGGGGGCGCGCTCCATTTTCTCTGCGATCAGGCCATACACGGTGTAGGGCTCATCCAGCGACTTGACTGCCAGGGGCGAGTAAAGCAAGCCATTGACCTGGGAGACGCCGGTGCCTTTGTCGAGGTACGGCATGATGTGATCGAACTGGCCAATTTCCTGCGCCGAGCGGCGCATGCTCCCGCCTTTCGGGGCGGCGGCATTGACGTAATCGAAGTGTTCGAAATTCGCCGGATAGCGTGGCGCCTCGCCGTAAACGGTCAACGCGTGTTGAGGGGCGGCGGACAGAACCTGAAAACCTGAAACGAGGACGAGTGTTGCAACCATCAGCGATGACAAAACAAAACGCATTGCACGAATCCTGACTGACATTGGTGACCAATATCAGGGTTGAAGGTCATGACGGCGCGGCTGGCCGTTCCGGTTTTTTTATTGGTTACCCCGGTGGCAAGGTACCGCAAAGCCGAAGCCTTTGTAACCGGACGATACAGCGTTGGAGCAAGGATCCGATAAACAAACGGCCCGCTTTCAAGGGCGGGCCGTTCGTGCAGCAGCGCGGAGGATCAGTCCTGGCGGCTGGTCACTTCCAGCAGGTGATAACCGAACTGTGTTTTCACCGGGCCCTGGACGACGTTCACCGGTGCGCTGAACACCACGGTGTCGAATTCCTTGACCATTTGACCCGGCCCGAAGGAGCCGAGGTCGCCGCCTTGACGGCTGGACGGGCAGCTGGAGTTCTCTTTGGCGACTTCGGCGAAATCAGCGCCGCCTTCGATCTGAGCTTTGAGTTCGTTGCACTTCTCTTCGCTGGATACGAGGATGTGGCGGGCAGTGGCTTTGGCCATTTTGATGACTCCTGTGAAAAAAAAAGAAACGAGCGTACCGGAATAAGGGCCGCGTTTCCCGAGAAAGTTCAGGCGCCTTTGTCTTGCCGTGACAGACGACATCGTCGCTCAAAGACCGTTGCTGAACAGCAGACCGGCATGGTCCACGTACAGCTTTACCGGATCGACCTGCTTGCGCGCCAGACCGGCGCTCTGATTGATGGAGTCCACGTGGTCCATCGGGTAGTCGGAGCGGATCACCTTGCCCAGGTGGGAGCTGAAGCGGCCAACCAGGCCGTCATTGGACGCGGCTTCCTTCTCGAACAGCAGCGCGTAACTGCGCAATGCCAGGTGCAGCGGGTCCATGGCATTGCGGCCTTCGGACAACAGTGAGCCGTCGATGGAGCCGCTCCACGAGTAATAGTGAACGCCGTTGACCCGTTCGGCGCCTTCACCGCCCCACGTCGATGGCAGCCCTTGGGAATACTTGCTATTGAACGCTGCTACGCCCTCGGTGGTCAGCGCATCCAGCGCCTGAATCGGGTCCTGGGGCAAGTCCGCGTTGCCGCTCAACAGCGCAAGAAAATGCGCGAAGCCTGCGGTCATCCGTGATGCGACCGCTTCAGGCATTTGCCCGGGTGTCAGCGCCCGACGTACCCGATCGGCCACTTCCGAGCCGTGATTGGGCCCGCTCACCGAGGTGACCGACGCCACGATATCCGGACGCAACGCCGCGGCATAGCGGGAGGTCAGCGCGCCCTGGCTGTGCCCGATCAGGTTGACTTTCAGGTAGCCGGTGCGGCGCAGGAAGCGTTCGATCTGGTCAATCAACTGCTCGCCGCGGGTTTCGTTGTCATGGACGCCGGACAGCGCTGGCACATGAACCCTGCAGCCGGCTTTCTCCAGCGCCTCGGGGATGCCATGGAACATGTCCACCTTGCCGATCCGGTCAAAACCGAACAGGCCGTGGACCAGTAGAAGGGGGTACTTGGTGGTGACTTCCCGGTACATGTCGATCATTCCTTGAATGGCGGAGAGGGATCGAGCTTAACCAGCGGAAGTGATAGGGGAAGGGCGCGGCGGTGCATGGCAATGCGCCGGTCGAGGCAGGTTGTGGAGGGCCTTTGACCGCTACAGGCCTTGGTTGCCGGGGAGGCTGGAAAAGGCGCAGCCGTTGCGGCCCAAATCCGCCGGGTGGGTGGGGCGCTTTCCCACGATCGCCGTCTTCGGAGCCACCGGCCGCCGCTGACAACGACGACGGTTTTGAAGGAAGCCGGCGACGAGGCCGGCACCGGCTTCCCGTTTGCAAATGTTACCTGTAGCGCAGTTTGTTCACGGCATCGCGCAGCAGGCGCTCGGTGGAATCCCAACCCAGGCAGGCGTCCGTCACTGATACGCCGTATTTGAGTGAGCTACTCAACGGCTGGCAGCCTTCGAACAAGTGACTTTCCAGCATCATGCCGATCAGTGTTCGGTCGCCGGCCAGTCGTTGCTGCAGCACATCGTTGAATACGGCCGGCTGACGTAGCGGATCCTTGCCGCTGTTGGCGTGACTGCAATCGACCATGATGCGCGCGGCCATGCGGTGCTTCGCCAGGCTGGCATTCACCGCGGCGACACTGGCCGCGTCGTAGTTGGGACCGCCGTGACCGCCGCGCAGCACGATGTGAGTGTCGGGATTGCCCGATGTCTCGATAATCGCCGGGTGGCCCTGGGAATCCATGCCGAAATGCCGGTGCGCGTGGGCCGCCGATCGAATGGCGTCGCAGGCCACGGAAATGCCGCCGTCGGTGCCGTTCTTGAAGCCCGTGGGCACGCCGAGGCCGCTGGCCATTTCCCTGTGGATCTGCGATTCGGTCGTTCTTGCGCCAATCGCCACCCAACTCAGGACGTCATCGAAGTAACCCGCCGCCATCGGCTGCAGCAGCTCTGTGGCAATCGGCAGGCCGAGGCGGACCATTTCACGCATCAACTGCCGTGACAGGGCCAGGCCCTCGGCCATGTCGTCACTGCCATCAAGCGCGGGATCGTACGCCAGGCCTTTCCAACCCACAGTGGTGCGGGGCTTCTCGACGTAGGCGCGCATCACCAGCAGCATCTGGTCGCTGACTTCGGCAGCCAGACGGGCCAGGCGCTCAGCGTATTCAAGGGCGGCATGGGGATCGTGGATCGAGCACGGGCCGACCACGACCAGCAGGCGCGAATCTTCACCATTGAGAATGGCGCGAATCGACTGACGGTGGGCGGCGACCTGTGCGGTCATGGCAGCGTCCAGCGGCAGCTGAAGTTTCAGCGCGAACGGCGTGGGCAGGCGTTTCGGGGCTGGGCAGCTGTCATTCAGGGTGACGGCGCTGGACGGCAGATCGATGAGGGTGTTGCGGACGACGGGCGAATTCATGTGCTGGCTTCCTGGTCGGCGGGCGTTCCCGCGCGGACCTACTGGGGTGTTCGACAATTGGCCGGATTGGCTGTGAGCAGGGCGTTGCCACCTGTCAGTGACCGATCGGAGGCGGCAGGCTGTCCCGAACGGAGGTTGCTAAATCGCCAGGCGAAGTCGGTGTCGTAGCGGTAATAGTGGGTGTGGTTCATGTGCAGTTCCTCAAATCAATCGGTCAAAAATGGGTGGCCCAGAAAAACAAAACCCCCGGTCGGGAAGCCGACCGGGGGTGAGAGTTATCTCTGGTGGGCGTCCCGAAGTTCAGGGCGCCGTGTGGGTATCAGGCGCGCCAGTGGCTAAACCAATACCCATAAAAATAAGATGCAGGAGCGATAGATGCTGTCGCATTCCAGGCAGCCGCACGCTCGGCCAGACGTGAACCGTCGGCGGCGAACAACTGGGTGAAAGGGGAAGGCAACATGGTCTGTCTCCGTGGAATGCCGCCGAGCTTACTTCAGACCCGTCGGATTCTTCAATTGGAAATTGCAATCGGGGTGATTGAGGCCGGCTGCTTACCAAGAAGCAGTTAAAACGGCAAAATGCCGATTCAGTCCTCAGGCACTTTCGCAGGGCCGCCTTCAAGCGGTATCACGCCGATCTTCATTCCCAGCAGCACCGCGACTTTGTGCGACTCGCCCCGGCGTCCCTTCTTTCGCCCGGACAGCACTTGATAGGTCGTCGCCGGGTCCACGTTGTGCTCCCTGGCAAACTCTTGAACCGATTTGCCTTGCTGTTCCAGCCAAGCCTTGGCTTGTGCGGCAGTACGGATTCCGGGCATAGTTCAAAACCGTTCAAGTTCGTTCAAATTATTTCGATTCTATCACTCAAAAGGGTGATGTCAACAAGGCTATACATTCAAATGAGTGGAATAAGTGCCCGAATTAGGGAAGAGCGTGAGCGCTTGGGGCTTTCACAGCGCGCATTCGGTGAAATCGGCGGCGTGGAAGCCAATGCACAGGGCAAGTATGAAAACGGCGAGCGCACGCCCAAGGCCGATTACTTGGCCCGGGTCGCCCTTCGCGGTGTTGATGTGTTGTACGTGCTGACGGGGTCGCGCACCCCCGTGCCCATCGTCAGCCTGAGTGAAAACGAGGAGTGGATGGTGGGCAGTTACCGCACCCTCGGCAAGGAAGAGCAGGATGCCATCTGCCGGCTGACGACTACCCTGGCTGAATACCAGAGCAGCTATGCTCCGGATAGGAAGCCTTAATACTTTGCGAGGGATTCAGCGGTCGTATGTTTGAAGATTTTTATCAAGTTTTGCGGTCGATGATGATAGTTTGTCGGCATCGTTGTAGATCATCTGGCACATATGCACGAGCAGTGCTCCAGAGCGGGTCGCGTACTTTCTTTTGTTAACGTGGCGGGTAGCCGCCATGAATCGTTCGGTGAGGTGTCTGCTTGATTAGGGTGCTGGTTGTCGATGACCACGATCTGGTTCGGACAGGTATCACGCGCATGTTGGCCGATATCGAAGGCTTGCAGGTGGTGGGGCAGGCCGAGTCCGGTGAAGAGTCGTTGCAGAAGGCCCGTGAGCTGAAACCCGACGTCGTGCTGATGGACGTGAAGATGCCTGGCATCGGCGGACTGGAAGCCACGCGCAAGCTCATCCGCAGCCACCCCGACATGAAGGTGGTGGCGGTGACGGTGTGCGAAGAAGATCCGTTTCCCACACGGCTGCTGCAGGCCGGCGCGGCGGGATACATGACCAAGGGCGCCGGTCTGACCGAGATGGTTCAGGCCATTCGCCTGGTGTTCGCGGGGCAGCGCTACATCAGCCCGCAGATCGCCCAGCAACTGGCACTCAAATCGTTCCAGCCGCAGACCAGCAATTCGCCGTTCGATCTCTTGTCCGAGCGGGAAATCCAGATTGCCCTTATGATTGTCGGCTGCCAGAAAGTGCAGACGATTTCCGACAAGCTTTGCCTGTCCCCCAAAACCGTGAATACCTACCGGTACCGCATATTCGAGAAGCTGTCGATCAGCAGTGACGTTGAGCTGGCCCTGCTGGCCGTTCGTCATGGCATGGTCGACGCCAGCGCATAAATGACCCAACCGTTTGATCCCAGTGCTTTTCTGTCCACCTGCAGTGGCCGCCCCGGCGTATATCGGATGTTCGATATCGACGGCAAGCTGCTGTACGTCGGCAAGGCCAAGAATTTAAAGAAACGCCTCGCCAGCTATTTCCGCAAGACCGGCCACGCCCCGAAAACAGGCGCATTGGTCGCGCGGATCGCTCAGGTTGAAACCACCATCACCGCCAACGAAACCGAGGCGCTGTTGCTGGAACAAACCCTGATCAAGGAGTCGCGCCCGCCGTACAACATCCTGCTGCGCGACGACAAATCCTACCCCTACGTGCACCTGTCCGACGGCGAATTTCCCCGGCTCAGCATCCATCGCGGCGCGAAAAAGGCCAAGGGCCGCTACTTCGGGCCTTACCCCAGCGCCGGCGCCATTCGCGAAAGCCTGAGCATACTGCAGAAGACCTTTCACGTTCGTCAGTGCGAAGACAGCTTCTACAAGAACCGCACGCGGCCTTGCCTGCAGTACCAGATCAAGCGCTGCAAGGCGCCGTGCGTGAACCTGGTCGAGCCGCAGATCTACAACGAGGACGTGCGTCACTCGGTGATGTTCCTCGAGGGCCGCAGCAATGCCCTCACCGACGAACTCAATGCGCTGATGGAAAAGTCGGCAATGAACCTCGATTTCGAGCACGCGGCCGAGCTGCGTGACCAGATCGGTCTGCTGCGTCGCGTCCAGGATCAGCAGAGCATGGACGGCGGGACCGGCGACGTCGATGTCGTGGCGGCGTTCGTCAATCCGGGCGGCGCCTGCGTCCATCTGATCAGCGTGCGTGGCGGGCGGGTGTTGGGCAGCAAGAATTTCTTCCCTCAGGTCGGGATCGAGGAGGAGGTGGGCGAGGTGATGTCCGCCTTCCTGGCCCAGTATTTCCTGGGCGGTGGCGAGCGCGAATTGCCCGGCGAAGTCATCGTCAACGTGGTCAGCGAGGATTTTCCTGCGTTGATCGATGCCATCGATGCCTCGCGCGGCCGCGAAATCATCATCAGCCATCGGGTGCGTGGCACCCGTGCGCGCTGGCAGCAACTCGCCGTGACCAATGCCGAGCAGGCACTGATGGCGCGGCTTGCCAATCGCCAGCACGTCACTGCGCGATTTGAAGCGTTGGCCCAAGTGCTCAAACTCGAGGAGCCGCCGCAGCGTCTGGAATGCTATGACATCAGCCATTCCAGCGGTGAAGCGACGGTGGCGTCGTGCGTCGTGTTCGGTCCCGAGGGCCCGATCAAGTCGGACTACCGCCGCTACAACATTGAAGGCATCACGGCGGGGGACGACTACGCCGCCATGCACCAGGCCCTTACCCGTCGCTTCAGCAGAATCAAGGACGGCGAGGGCAAATTGCCGGACATCCTGCTGGTGGACGGCGGCAAGGGCCAGTTGAGCATGGCCCGCGACGTGATGAACGAGTTGGCGATCCCCGACCTGATTTTGCTGGGCGTCGCCAAGGGCGCTACACGCAAGGCCGGTTTCGAGACGCTGTACTTGAACGATGCGGCCCATGAGTTCACCCTCAAGGGCGATTCCCCCGCGCTGCATTTGATCCAGCAAATCCGCGACGAAGCTCACCGGTTTGCCATCACCGGGCACCGTGCGCGACGCGGTAAAACCCGTCGTACTTCAACCCTGGAAGGCGTTGCAGGCGTGGGCCCGACGCGCCGTCGCGATCTGCTCAAGCATTTCGGCGGTCTTCAGGAATTGTCCCGGGCCAGCATCGAAGAAATCGCCAAGGCGCCAGGAATCAGCAAAAAGCTCGCAGAGTCGATTTATGCAAACCTGCACAGCGAGTAGAATGCTCGCTCACCTCGTAGCCAGTTGTGCCGATGAATATCCCTAATCTGATCACCGTATTACGTGTCCTGCTGATTCCGATCTTCATTCTGTTGTTCTATCTGCCGTACCACTGGAGCTACATGGCCGCCAGTTCGGTATTTGCCCTGGCAGCCGCGACCGACTGGCTGGACGGATACCTGGCACGACGCCTGGAGCAGAGCACACCGTTCGGGGCGTTTCTCGATCCGGTGGCTGACAAACTGATGGTGGCCGTTGCGCTGGTGTTGCTGGTACAAGCCCACGCCAACCTTTGGCTCACGCTGCCCGCCGCTGTGATCATCGGCCGCGAGATCGTCATCTCCGCCCTGCGCGAGTGGATGGCCGAGCTGGGGGCGCGGGCACAAGTGGCCGTGTCGAACCTGGGCAAATGGAAAACCGCTGCGCAGATGCTTGCGCTGGTCATCCTGCTGGCCAACCCGCCTGCGTTTACCTTCTGGGTGGTGTTGGGTTACGTGCTGTTGATGGTCGCGGCGGGCCTTACGCTCTGGTCGATGGTGCAATACCTGCGCGCGGCATGGCCGCATCTGCGCACGACCACGGATGAAAAATAAGTATTTTTAAATCAAGGGGTTGACGGGGTCATTTGAGTGTATAGAATGGCGCCCACACAAAGCGGGAATAGCTCAGTTGGTAGAGCACGACCTTGCCAAGGTCGGGGTCGCGAGTTCGAGTCTCGTTTCCCGCTCCAGTTTGTATGCGTTTAGCGGTAGTGGTTGGATCGTTGAGCGTTTGAGGCCGAGTAGCAAAATGGTTATGCCGCGGATTGCAAATCCGCTTACGCCGGTTCGATTCCGACCTCGGCCTCCACTATTAAAGCCCGTAAGATCAACGTCTTACGGGCTTTTTTGTGGGCGCTGATTGGGTCAGAGTTTCCGCAACTCTGACTATCGTTTCCGCAACCTCCTATGGAACGAAAGCTCGAATCCGGGCCATTTTGACTGTCAACGATTCAGCGAGCCCAAGCCGGTGTGATTTCCGTCAGATAACACCGCACGCCATGCGATCACCGCCACCGCCCAATGGCATGGGCATATCGGAGTGGTTGTCGCCGCCGACATGGATCATGAGCGCGTGACCCTTGATGTCGGAAATCTTCTTCAAGCGTGGTGCGAGCACGGGATAATTGGCCACCCCATCGGCGTTGACATAGACCGCCGGCAGGTCACCCAAGTGGCCCTCGCCATAGGGGCCCAGGTGCTTGCCGGTGCGCTCCGGGTCGAGGTGGCCGCCTGCTGCCAGTGCCGCGACTTTTTTGCCGTCTTTCATGCCCGAATCGCAACTCGCTTTTTCGTGAACATGAAAACCGTGAATGCCGGCAGGTAAAGATTTCAGCTCGGGGGTAAACACCAGGCCGTAAGCGGTCTCGCTGATAGTGACCTCGCCAACAGCCTGTGGGGCGCCGTCGGCGCG
>NZ_JASCOY010000062.1:0-33293 GCF_029960075.1 Pseudomonas sp. PS02290 | reverse complement strand
GTTCCTTCACTCCGGTCTCGCTCCGTGGGCCCGCGCCGAACGGACATCCATGTCCTGACGGCGCTCTCGCCGCATCCATGCGGCTCGGCCCACTGCGCGAAACCTGCGTTCAGCCTGCACCCAAGTCGCGATTGGCGGTGTTTGGAAGTTATGTGTATGAAGAGCAAGAGCAAAAGCAGATCAAAAGCTTCCCGGCTGAAGCCGGTCCCACAGGCTGTACGCGATGCTTTTTTAGTGGGACCGGCTTTAGCCGGGAAGAGGCCGGTTTGGTCGCTGTCAATAATGGAGCGAACGCATCAGGTCAGGCTCCACTCAACCACTCGGCCCACCACCCTCCGCAATCTTCAGCAAATCTCCCACAAGACTGGCAAAATCCATCCCTGCCCTGAACCCATCCACGGGAGTTACCGCCATGCAAATGACCACCGACAGCTTCATCTACAACCCATGCGACGAGGAGGAGGATGATATGGCGCTGGCCTGCTGCCATGGCAGCAGCACCGGTGATCTGTTTCTGCTCGCGCGTTTCCCCGATGAGGATGAGGTCGATATCACCTTTCGTGACGACACTATCCATGTCGAAGACAACATCACCGTCACCCTGAGCGCCACCCGGCTGTTGGTCGAGATCGACGCCAACGATGCCAAACCCCTGGGAGGCGACACCACGTACGACATTAGCCACAACACACCTGCCAATGAGTTGACCGACCTGGACGCCACGTTGCGGATCATCCTCAACGGTGTCGGGACGTACGTCAGCCAGATCAACTGAGACCCCGGCAGCACCGGGCGGCAGTTGACGCAAATGTAAGACAGTTCTTGTTTTAGCCCAGTCCTTTGCTGAAAAGCCGAAAAAACCCGCCGGCCGATTAGTCGGCGCCCCTGCGATGGATTAAAGTAACGCCCCCAGCTTCGGCGCCACTTGGCGCTGCTGCCTCTCCTGCCAGGAACTGTCATCGATGGAACATCGTGAAGCGTTGATCGCGCTGCGGACCTTTCTCTCCACCCAGATTCTCGGGCAGGAGAAACTGGTTGAGCGCTTGCTGATCGCGCTGTTGGCCGACGGCCACATGCTGGTCGAAGGCGCGCCAGGTCTGGCGAAGACCAAAGCGATCAAAGAGCTGGCGGAAGGCATCGAAGCGCAGTTCCATCGCATTCAGTTCACCCCCGACCTGCTCCCGGCCGACATCACCGGCACCGAGATCTATCGTCCGGAAACCGGCAGTTTCGTGTTTCAGCAAGGCCCTATCTTCCACAATCTGGTGCTCGCCGACGAAATAAACCGCGCGCCGGCCAAGGTGCAATCTGCCTTGCTGGAAGCCATGGCGGAGCGTCAGGTCAGTGTCGGGCGCAGTACCTACGACCTGTCGCCGCTGTTTCTGGTGATGGCGACGCAGAACCCCATCGAGCAGGAAGGCACCTACCCGCTGCCCGAAGCGCAGCTCGATCGTTTTCTGATGCACGTCAAGATCGGCTTCCCGGACGCCACCGTCGAACGCAAGATTCTCCAGCAGGCCCGGGGCGAAGCGCTCAATGGCGAGACCAAGCCCGAGCGCCGGGTCAGCCAGCAGGCGATTTTCGCCGCGCGCAAGGAAATCCTCGGCCTGTACATGGCCGATGCCGTCGAGGAATACCTGGTGCAACTGGTGATGGCGACCCGCACGCCGGCCAAGTTCGATGCCGAGCTGGCCGAGTGGATCGGTTATGGCGCCAGCCCCCGGGGCTCGATTTCCCTGGACCGCTGCGCCCGGGCCCATGCGTGGCTGGCCGGGCGGGATTTCGTCAGCCCCGAAGACATCCAGGCGATGGTCTTCGATGTGCTGCGTCATCGCATCATCCTGTCGTTCGAAGCGGAAGCGGCGGGCATCGATCAAGACCGCGTGATCCAGCGCATTCTCGACGTCGTGGCCGTCGCCTGAGCCCATGCAACCCTATCTGATCTCCCAACCGGGCATTCGCATCAGCCTCGCCGACCTCATTGAGATGCGTCATCGCGTGCGGGAGGTGCAGCTGTTTTCAACGCCCAGCCAGCGCAGCCCGCTGATCGGTCTGCACCACTCCAAGCTGCGCGGGCGCGGCGTCGACTTCGATCAGGTCAGGGTGTATCAGGCCGGCGACGACGTCAGGACCATCGACTGGCGCGTCACCGCCCGCACGCAAGAGCCTCACACCAAACTGTTTCACGAAGAACGCGAGCGGCCGATTTTCATCATGGTCGAGCAAAGCCGCCGTCTGTTTTTCGGATCCGGGCTGATGTTCAAATCAGTCCTCGCCGCCCAAGCCGCCGCGTTGGTGGGTTGGGCTGCGCTGGGCCACAACGACCGGGTCGGCGGGCTGGTGTTTGGTGACAACGAGCATTACGAAATCAAACCGCGACGCAGCAAACAAAGCCTGCTGCAACTGCTGAACCGGCTGGTGCGGGTCAATCAGTCGCTGCACACCGAGGCCGCTGCCGACCGCGACACGTTCGGCGTGGCGCTGCGCCGAGCGCGGGAAGTGATGCGTCCAGGCAGTCTGGCGATCATCCTGTGCGACGAGCGCGCGTTGTCCGACTCCGCAGAACAACAGTTGACTCTGCTGTCCCGGCATTGCGACCTGTTGCTGCTGCCGCTGTCCGATCCGCTGGATCACGCGTTGCCCGCCGCCGGTTTATTGCGCTTCGCTGACCGGGGCGCGCACCTTGAACTCGACACGCTGAACGCCGACTTGCGTCAGAGCTACCGTGCCCAGGGCGAGGCGCGTCAGGCGCGCTGGGAATTGCTGGCGCAGAAGCTGCGCGTGCTGATGATGCCGCTGAGCACCCAGCGTGAAATGGTCGAGCAGCTGCGCGAATACCTCAACGGCCAGCCTCCGGTGAAACAGCCATGAGTGCGCTGGACCAGCTGCAACCGCTGATCCTGCCGGAGCCGGTCGGGTTCTGGCCGCCCGCGCCGGGCTGGTGGCTGTTGCTGATCCTGCTGCCGGCGCTGGGCTACGGCCTGTGGCGCGCGCGCACGCTGCTGCCGAAAAAGGCCAGCAGCGACACCGTCGAGCCATTGGACCCGCTGCGCCAGGCCGCGCTGGTCGAACTCGCGCAGATGCCCAAACCCTACGACGGCGCCCCGGCCGGTGCCTGGCTGCAACAGATCAACGGTCTGCTCAAGCGCCTGTGCCGCAATCACTACCCCTACAGCCAGAGCCACACCCTCAACGGCCGCAAATGGCTGGCGTTTCTCGACAACCGCTGTCCGGCCGCCGGCCTCACGCGCTGGATGATCCTCGTCGAGGGCGCCTACAAGCCGGAATGCAAACTCGACGACAAGGCCATCAACGGCCTGACCCAGTCCGTCGAGACCTGGATTCGCAAGCATGTTTGAATTCGCCTGGCCGTGGCTTTTCGCCCTCCTCCCCCTGCCGTGGGTGATGCGCTTCGTGCTGCCCGCCGCAGACAGCGGCGAAGCGGCGTTGAAAATCAGCTTTCTCCCCGAGCTGGAAGGCCTCGCCGGTCGCCGCGCCCGAACCCGTTTGCCGGGCTGGCGGCGTCAGTTGCCGTTCATTACCGTCTGGCTCCTGCTGCTGGTCGCTGCCGCCCGCCCGCAATGGCTGGGGGAGCCGTTGCCGGTTGCCGCCAGCGGGCGCGATCTGTTGGTGGCGGTGGACGTGTCGGGGTCGATGGATTACCCGGACATGGTCTGGAAAAACGACGAGGTCAGCCGGCTGACCCTGGTGAAAATGCTGCTGGGGGACTTTCTTGAGCACCGTCAGGGCGATCGCATCGGCCTGATTCTGTTCGGCAGTCAGGCGTACCTGCAGGCGCCGCTGACCTTCGACCGCAAGACCGTGCGGGTCTGGCTGGACGAGGCGCGCATCGGCATTGCCGGCAAGAACACCGCCATTGGCGACGCGATCGGGCTGGCGTTGAAGCGTCTGCGCCAGCGTCCGGCCCAGAGCCGCGTGCTGATTCTGGTCACCGACGGTGCCAACAACGCGGGCCAGATCGACCCGCGAACCGCCGCGCGTCTGGCCGCCAGCGAAGGCGTGAAAATCTACCCGATCGGCATCGGCGCCGATCCCGACAAAGGCGCCACCAGCATTCTTGGCCTCAACCCCAGCCTGGATCTGGACGAGCCTGCGCTGCGGGCAATCGCTGCGGTCAGCGGTGGGCAATATTTCCGCGCGCGCAACGGCGCCGAACTCGCCGGCATCGGTAAGGCGCTGGACCGGCTGGAGCCCGTAGCGCAACAACCGACCCAGGCACGTCCGGCGCGGGCGCTTTATCACGTACCGCTGACGATGGCGCTGTTGTTGAGCCTGCTGCTGGTGGTTCAGGAGCGCTGGCCGAACAACGCGGTTTATCGCTTCTTCGCATGCCGGCCGACGATTGCGTGGCGTACGCAGTGGCGTCAGCACTTGAAGCGCCTGACGAGGCGCCCATGATCGAATTCCTGTCCGGTCTCTGGCCCCATTGGTCCCGCCCAGGCTGGCTGCTGATGCTGCCGGCGCTCGGCTGGCTGTTGTGGCGGTTATGGAATCGGCAGAAGCGCGTCGGGCGCTGGCAGATGATTATTCCCAGTGCCTTTCATTCCGCCCTGCTCAGTGGTGGCGGCGGTCGGGAAAGCAAATTGCCGTGGGTGGTGCTGGGTCTTGGCTGGTTGCTGGCGCTAATGGCACTGCTCGGGCCGAGCTGGCAGCGGGTTGAGCAGAACAGCCAGCGGCCGGTCGATCCGCTGGTGGTGATGCTGGAGCTGACCCCGGAAATGCTCGCGGCTGACAGCCCGCCCACCCGACTCGAACAGGCGCGACGCAAGTTGCTCGATCTGTTGCAGGCGCGCAGCGATTCACAGACCGCGATCATCGTGTATGCCGGCAGCGCCCACACGCTGGTGCCGCTGTCCGATGATCTGGCGACCAGCAAAAACCTGCTGGATGCAATCAAGCCGTCGATCATGCCTGAAGCCGGCCAGCGCGCAGACCTCGCCGTGCGCAAGGCGCTGGATTTGCTGGAACAGGGTGACCTCGGCCAAGGGCGGCTGCTGTGGATCGGTTCGTCCCTCAGCGACGCCGAGCGTCAGGGCATTCGAAGCGCGATGACCGGACGCGATGCCCCTCCTTTACTGATGCTCGGCGTCGGCACCGCTGAAGGCGCGCCGGTCACCCAAGAGAAAGGCGGTTTCCTGAAGGACGCCCAGGGCGGCATCCTTGTGCCGCGTCTTGACGGGCCGGTGCTCAAGGATTTCGCCGACAGCATGGGCGGTCGCTATGCCTCGCTGCGCCTGGACAATCAGGACCTGAACGACCTCGGCCTGCTGGACGGTCCGAAGAGCCTGATCAGCCAGGGCCAGAAGGTGCGGCTCGACCGCTGGGCCGATCAGGGCTACTGGTTGCTGCTGCCGCTTCTGCTGCTGGCCGGTTGCGCCGGGCGACGCGGTTGGTTGCTGTGCCTGCCGCTGTTGCTGATGGCCGTGCCGCAACCCAGCTATGCCTTCGGTTTCGAAGACCTGTGGCGCCGCCCCGACCAACAGGGCGAACACTTGCTCAAGCGTCATCATCCGGCGGAAGCCGCTCGGCATTTCGAGGATCCGCAGTGGCAAGGCGTCGCGCTGTATCAGGCCGGTGACTACGCCGGCGCCGTCCAGCGCTTTGCCAAGGGCAGCAGCGCCGCCGACCATTACAATCGCGGCAATGCGCTGGCCCGAAGCGGTGAGCTGGAAGCCGCCATCGACGCCTATGAACAGGCGCTGGAGCGTCAACCGGACTTCCCGGCGGCGTCAGCCAATAAGGCGTTGGTGGAAAAGGTGCTGGAGCAGAACACGGCGTCGAACCAGGCGAAAGCGGACGAGAAGGCGAAGAGTGACGAGAACGCCGACAATGCCCGCGAAGGCAATACCGGACAGTCGTCATCGAGTGCGCCGTCAGCCCAGCAGGATGCCGATGCCGACCGCTCGGCCAGCGATCAGCAAAGCGCCGCCGACGAGCAGGCTTCCGGTGCAGGGTCCGACAGCGACGAGCCGGCGCGTGCGTCCGGCAAACCGGCCGACGGACAGATCGATGGCGAGCAGAAACAGGCGCTCGAACAATGGCTGCGGCAGATCCCCGACGAACCCGGTGAGCTGTTGCGGCGCAAATTCTGGTACGAACAACAGCAGCATCAGGAAAAAACCCGATGAGTCGTCTGCACAGGTTGCTGATCGCAGGAATGTGGTGCCTGTTCGCCCTGGTGGCGCCGTTGGCCCAGGCCGACAGTGCAGGCTCCACGCTGCAATCCAGCGTTGACCGCACACGCGTCAACACCGGCGAAACCGTCGAACTGACCCTTGAAACCGACGACGCGACCGTCTTCGGCCGACCGGACATGAGCGCGCTGGACGCCGACTTCGAGGTCCGCGACACCCGCCAGCTCAACAGCCTGACCACGCTGGAAGGCAACGTCCACGCGACGACCCGCTGGCTGATCACGCTGATGCCGCGCCACAGCGGCTCGATTGAAATCCCTCCGCTGAAGCTGGGCGAAATGACCAGCCAGCCGATCGTGCTGCAAGTGGTCAACGTCGGCCCCGCCGCCCAGGGCCAGGAGCAGAAGCTCGCCCCGGTATTCATGGAGGCGAGCCTTGACCAGGACAGCGTGTATGTTCAGGCGCAGGTCTTGCTCACCGTGCGCATCTACCACTCGGTGTCGCTGTTCGACGACAGCAGCCTGACACCGCTGCAAGTGCCCGACGCGCGCATCGAAAAGCTTGGCGACACGCGCACGTACGAGAAGCAGATCAATGGCATTCGCCACGGCGTGATCGAAATGCGCTATGCGCTTTACCCGCAGCATAGCGGTGCGCTGACCATCCCCGCCCAGGCGTTCAGCGCCACGCTGGTTCAGGACACCACCGACGCCGCTGCGGCCGCCGCCATGGCGCCCGGCGCGATTGCCAGCGGGCCGAAACCCGGCCGACTGATGCACGTGACGTCGCTGCCCCTGACCCTCGACGTCAAGCCGCAACCGGCGCACTACCCCGCCGATACGCCATGGCTGCCGGCGCGCAGCGTCAGCCTCAGTGAAAACTGGAGCCCGGAACCTGCCCACAGCCAGGTCGGCGATTCCCTCACCCGCACCCTGCAATTGAAGGCCGAAGGGCTGTCCAGCGCGCAATTGCCGCCGCTGCCTGCCACCGACGTCAGCGCGTTGCGGCGCTACCCGGACCAGCCGCAGCTGAGCAATCAGGCCGGTGAGCGCGGCTTGACCGGCGTGCGTGAGGAACGCGAGGCGCTGGTGCCCAATCGTCCCGGCGCCATCGAGATTCCCGCTGTCGATCTGGTCTGGTGGAACACCCAGGAAGATCACCTGGAGCACAGCGCCCTGCCCGCCCGCACCTTGCAGGTCAGCCTCAATCCGGCGTTCGCCGTGGACACGCCCGTGAGCGATAACGGTAATGTGACGGTGATCGGTCCGCCGGTGTGGCCGTGGCAGTTGAGCACGGTGCTGTTGAGTTTCACCACGCTGCTGGGCTTCGGCCTGTGGTGGCGCGGGCGGTGGCAACCGGCACTGGCCCGGGTCGCGCAAACGGGGCCGAGTCCGCGTACAGTGCTCGACGACCTGAAACGCGCGTGCCTGGCCAACGACCCCCACGCGACCCGCCAGGCGCTGGACGCCTGGGCCCGTCAACAACCGGAAACCCTGGCCGACATGGCCGCGCGCTTCGTGCCGCTGTCCCATGCGCTGGACGGATTGAATGGCGCGCTGTACAGCGAGACCGAAAAACTGTGGCTGGGCGAAGACCTCTGGCGCGCCGTGAAGGCGCTGCCCGCCATTGAAAACCCTCAGGACCCGAACGGAGGCGACAGCCTGCCGCCGCTGTATCCAAAATGATTTCCATCGATCAGCGCGTTTTCCGGCAACACTGGAAAACAGGCTGATCGTTAAACCAAGGTACCCCCATGCGTCTGTTCCACACCTCCGACTGGCACCTCGGCCAGAACCTTCATGGTCAGGAGCGAGATTTCGAGCACGCCAGCTTTCTGACCTGGCTGCTGGCCCGTCTGGCCGAGCGCAAACCGGATGTCCTGCTGATCGCCGGCGACATCTTTGACACGGTCAATCCGACGGTCAAATCCCAGGAGCGCCTGTACGATTTCATCGTCAGCGCCCACGAGCAGAACCCGCAGCTGACCATCGTCATGATCGCCGGCAACCACGACTCGGGCTCGCGCATCGAACTGCCCGCGCCGCTGATGCGACGCCTGCGCACCCACGCCCTGGGCCGGGTGCTCTGGCTCGACGATGGCGTGCTCGACGTCGATCGCCTGTTGCTGCCACTGAGCAATGCCAAGGGCAAAGTCGTCGGCTGGTGCCTGGCGCTGCCTTTCCTGCGCCCCGCCGAAGTGACCGGCGCCGCGTTGGGCGATAACTATCTGCGCGGCATCGGGCAGGTCCACGAAATGCTCATCGCCGCCGCAAACCAGCGGCGCAAGAAAGGCCAGGCGCTGATCGCTATCAGCCACGCGCACATGGCCGGCGGCTCGGTGTCGGAAGACTCCGAACGCAGCCTGATCATCGGCAACGCCGAAGCCCTGCCCGCCAGCCTGTTCGGCGAGAGCATCACCTACGTGGCCCTGGGTCATCTGCACAAACCCCAGCGAATCAATGGCGAAGACCGCATTCGCTACTGCGGCTCGCCGATTCCCCTGTCGTTTTCGGAAATCGGCTACCAGCACCAGATCCTCGAAATCGAGTGCGACGGCGACACACTGGTCAGCGTCAAACCGCTGCTGATCCCCCGCGCCGTGAACCTGCAACGGGTCGGCCCGGCAAGCTTGGCCGAGCTGTTGCTGCAACTGCGGGATCTCCCGGACATCGACCTGCTGGCCGACGTCGACCGTCAACCGTGGCTCGAAGTCCGCGTACGCCTGGACGAGCCGCAGCCGGATCTTCGCAACCAGATTGAGGCCGCGCTGGAAGGCAAGGCCGTGCGACTGGTGCGCATCGCCGCCGAATACGCCGGCAAGGGCGGTCGCGATGAAGACGCCAATCAAGACTTGATCGAGCTGGACCAACTGAGCCCGCAGGAACTGTTCAGCCGTGCGTGGCAGGACAGTTACGGCAGCGAGGTCGACGAACAGACGCTGCAGGACTTCGCGACCCTGCTTCAGGACGTGCGGCTGGAGAGCGAGCAGCCATGAAGATCCTCGCCATTCGCCTGAAAAACCTCGCCTCGCTGGCTGGCCCGTTTGAGCTGGACTTCACCGCCGAACCCCTCGCGAGCGCCGGCCTGTTCGCCATCACCGGCCCCACCGGCGCGGGCAAGAGCACGCTGCTGGATGCCCTGTGCCTGGCGCTGTTCGGCGCGATTCCCCGGCTGAACAATATCGGCCAGTCCCGCGTGCCGGAGATCGACGGGGATATCAGCACCAACGATCCGCGCAACCTGCTGCGTCGCGGCACCGGCAGCGGTTACGCCGAGGTGGATTTCGTCGGCATCGACAAGCGCCGGTATCGCGCGCGCTGGGAAGCCAACCGCGCCCGCGAAAACGCCACGAAAAAACTCCAGGCCAGCCGCCAGACACTGATCGACCTGGACAGCGAGCAGATTCTCAGCACGCAGAACAAGACCGAGTACAAGACCCTGCTCGAAGCGCGACTGGGGCTGAACTTCGAGCAGTTCACCCGGGCGGTGATGCTGGCGCAAAGCGAGTTCAGCGCCTTCCTCAAGGCCGACGACAAAGACCGCAGCGAGCTGCTGGAGAAGCTCACCGACACGGCGATCTACAGCCAGCTGGGCCGCCGCGCCTACAGCAAAAGCAAGGAAGCCGAAGAAGCGCTGAAAACCCTTCAGGCCCAGGCCGGCACGCTCACGCCGTTGGAGCCGGAGCAGCGCGCCGAGCTTGAGCAGCGCTTCAACGACGCCCAGCAGCAGCTGAAACTGCAACAGGCGTACCTGCGCCAGCTGGAGCTCAAGCAACAGTGGTTCAAGGAATTGAATCGCCTGCGCGACAGCCATCAGGCGGCCAACGAACAGCTCGCCAGCGCCCAGCAGACGTGGGACGCGCACAGTGCCGATCGTCAGCAGCTCGCGTTATTGGAGCGTCTGGCGCCGCAGCGGCATCTGTTCGGTCAGCGCGCCCGGCTTCAGGCTCAGCTCGCGCCGCTGACCGCCGCGATTCAGGCCCATCAGCTCAAGCAAACCGGGCTTGATGGGCGCATCGCCGACCTGGACAGCAAACGCATCAGCGCCGACGGCGCGTTGCAGCAAGCGCAGGAACAACTGCTCAATGCGCGGCCGGCCCTGAGTGAAGCGTTCGAGCAGCAGGCGCAGCTCAACCATCTGAATCAGGAACTGCAACAACTCGGCGAGCAGACGCGTGCCGCGCAGCAGGCCAGCACCGAAGGTCAGTCGACCCTCGATCAACTGGCCGAGCAGCAACGCCAGGTCGAAGCGCGTTTGCAGGCCATCGCCGAGCAGCTGGAGCAGAGCGCGTCGCTGACTACGTTGAGTCAGTCGTGGAGCGCCTACCGGCCGCGTCTTCAGCAAACCGTGCAGCTCAGCGCCCGCCTGATTCAGGGACGTGCCGAGCTGCCGCAGCTAGAGAAAAGCGCCACCCTCGCCGAGCAGACACTAAGCGAGCGCCGCAGCGCGTTGCAGGCGCTGTACGACGACGCCGAGGTTAAGGCCGACGCGGTCAGCCACGAGATCGAACGGCTGGGACAACTGCTGCAGGACAACCGCCAGCAGCACGGCGCCAGCGACTCACTTGAACGTCTGTGGCAGCGCCATCAGGACGTCGCCGGCCGCGTGCTCGATGTGCAAACCCGCCAGCAGCAGGCCACCGAGCGTCGCGCCCAAAGCATCGCTCAGGGCCTGAAACTCAAGGCCGAACACGAAGCCGCCGAGCAGGCGCTGAAGGTCACCGTTGAACTGCTGCAACGCCAGCGCCTGGCCCGCAGCGCCAGTGTCGAGCAACTGCGCGAGCAATTGGTCGATCAGCAACCGTGCCCGGTGTGCGGCAGCGAAGAACATCCCTATCACCAGTCCGCCGCGCTGCTTGAAGCGCTGTCGGGGCACGACGACGGCGAAGAAGCACGCGCCCGGCAAACCGTCGGGCAGCTCAGTGAAAAGCTCGCCGAGCTGCGCGCCGAAGTCGCCGAGCTCAATAACCAGCTCAAGCAGTCCAAACCGCAGCAGGACCAACTGGCCGAACAGCTGGAAAGACTGGCGCCTGAACTGGAAGCTCACCCGGTCTATCCGCGTTTGCTGGAGCAACCCGAGCACCTGCGCGGCGACTGGCTGAGCGAACGCCTGCATCAGCTGGCCCAGGACATTCACAGCGCCGAACAGCGGCAGACCCGTCTGCTGAAAGTGCAGCGGGACGCCGAGTCCCTGCAACGGCAGGTGCTCGATGCGCGCGAGGCCAGTCAGCAGGCGATGAAGCTGCTGGACGATCAGCAACGCCATATCGCCCTCGACAATCAGGGCTTCGAAGCGGCGCTGCAGGAGTTTGAGCCGCTGCTGCCTGCCGAAAGCCTGAGCCAGTGGCGCGAGTCGGCGACCCAGAGCTTCATGCAGCTGGACAACGACATTGCCGCCCGTGTCGAGCAGCTCGATCAGCAGAAGACCGAGCTGCAGGATCACAGCGAGCGAGCGCAAAAACTCGAGCGCGAGCAAGCCGCCCAGCAAAGTCGCGCGGCAGAACATCAAAAGTTGCAGGCTCAACTCGATGCCCGTCAGCAGCAACACCAGACGGTGCAACAGCAACTGACGCAGACCCTCGGCGACCACGCGTCACCCGAGCGCTGGCAGCACGCCCTTGAACAGGCGGTCGAGCAGGCGCGGGAGGCGCAAAACGCCATCGCCCATGCACTGCAAACGGCACGCAGCGAACTGATCAAGCTCACCGCAGAGCTGGAGGGTGAGCAACAGCGCTTGCAGGCCCTTGAACAGGAGCTGGGAGAACTCGAACGGCAGATCGCCGAGTGGCGCGCCAGCCACAGCGAGCTCGACGATGCCGCGCTTGAGGTGTTGCTGGGGATGAGCGACGACAGCGTCAGCGGGTTGCGTCAGCAGTTGCAATCCAGCGAAAAAGCCCTGGAGCAAGCCCGGGTTCTGGTGGCAGAGCGCGCGGCGCAGTTGCAGCAGCATCAGGCCCAGCACAGCGACAGTGGCGACGCCGAGCAGTTACTGGCCGCGTTGACCGAAGCGCAGGCGCAATCGGTGATTCAAGATCAACTGTGCGCCGACCTGCGCGCCCAGGTCAGCGAAGACAACCGCCGTCGCGACGCCAGCAGCGAGCTGCAGGAGCGCATCGCCCACGCACACGCTGAATATCTGCGCTGGGCCCGGCTCAACGCGCTGATCGGCTCCGCCACCGGCGATACGTTCCGCAAGATCGCCCAGGCCTACAACCTGGATCTGCTGGTGCACCACGCCAACGCGCAGCTCAAGCAGCTGGTGCGTCGCTATCGCCTGAAACGCGGCGGCAGCATGCTCGGCCTGCTGGTCATGGACACCGAAATGGGCGACGAACTGCGCTCGGTTCACTCGCTCTCGGGCGGTGAAACCTTCCTGGTGTCCCTCGCCCTGGCGCTGGGCCTGGCGTCCATGGCTTCAAGCACGCTGAAGATTGAATCGCTGTTCATCGATGAAGGCTTCGGCAGCCTTGACCCCGAATCCCTGCAACTGGCCATGGACGCCCTCGACGGGCTGCAGGCCCAGGGCCGCAAGGTCGGCGTCATCTCCCACGTGCAGGAAATGCACGAGCGAATCCCCGTGCAGATTCAGGTGCGGCGTCAGGGCAATGGCCTGAGCTCCGTCGAGGTCAGCAGCGGCTAATCCGTTTTTTCACGACGCACGGACGCGCCTGATGGCGTTTTTGTGCAACCCTGTATCCCTTGCGCGACAGTCGCGCCAAACTCGAAAGAAGGTAAAACCACGTGGCAAACTCAAAAGTATTCTTCGACATCACTGCCAACGACGAGCCAATGGGCCGCATCGTCATGGAGCTGCACAACGACGTCGTTCCGAAAACCGCTGAAAACTTCCGCGCACTGTGCACCGGCGAAAAAGGCGACGGCCTGAGCTACAAGGGTTCGTCGTTCCACCGCGTGATCCAGAACTTCATGCTGCAGGGCGGTGATTTCACTAACCACAACGGCACCGGTGGCAAGTCGATCTACGGCAACAAGTTCGAAGACGAAAACTTCACCCTCAAGCACACCGCCCCAGGTGACCTGTCGATGGCCAACGCTGGCCCGAACACTAACGGCAGCCAGTTCTTCATCACCACCATCGTCACCGAGTGGCTGGACGGCAAACACGTCGTCTTCGGCAAAGTCATCGAAGGCATGGACGTGGTCAAGGCCATCGAAGCGCTGGGTTCGCAATCCGGCCGCACCAGCAAGAAAGTCGTCATCGCCGATTGCGGCGAACTGACCGAGGCTTGAGCATGACGTCGGCGCCTCACGCTGAATCGACGGTGCCGACGCTCTACTCGTTCCGCCGCTGCCCCTACGCCATGCGCGCTCGCATGGCGCTGGGGTATTGCGGCGTACCGGTGCACACCGTGGAAGTCAGCCTCAAGGCCAAACCGGCTGAAATGCTCGAACGATCACCCAAGGGCACTGTGCCGGTTCTGGTGCTGGAAGACCGGGTGCTGGAGCAGAGCCTGGACATCATGGGCTGGGCGCTGGCGCAGCATGACCCGGACGATTGGTCCCTCGCACGCAACGTCGAAGGTCAGCAACAGATCGCCGCGCTGATCGCGGAAAACGACAGCCGCTTCAAACAGGATCTGGATCACTACAAATACGCCGTGCGTTATCCCGAATTCACGCAGGAAGAATACCGCCAGCGGGGTGAGAGGTTTCTGCGCAGGCTGAACGAATTACTGACGTCACGGGACTTTCTGATCGCCGATCGACTGACCCTGGCCGACATCGCCATAGCGCCGTTCATACGGCAATTTTGCGCGGTGGATGCGGACTGGTTCTGGCAAAGCCCCTACCCCCACCTGCAACGCTGGTTACAGCGCTTCCTCGCCTCGGACCTGTTCATCAATGCAATGGCCAAGCGCTGATTGCAGCGCGTTGCTGAATAGCCCCACCACTTCGCTACACCACGTCCAACTGAAAGATCGGTGAAATCATCTCGCTGTGCCGTGGCGGCGGATTACCCGTATTGAGCTTCTGCGAGCGCTGCATCTCGACCGCTTCAGCGACCTCGGTCTTGAACTCCATGCTGCGCGCCACACCGCCAACCGACCCCTCGCCATGGCCGAGCAATGAGCAGCCGTTGTTGATCAGTGCGAAGAACACAATCACCCAGAAGTTCGCGCCTTTCACGACGCACGCCCCTGGGACTGAACAGCCGCGCGATTGAGTTCAACGGACGCTGTTTGCGTCGACATCTGCGACGGGGCATTGAGTTGTGGGTTCGTGCTGATGACGGTAACCACTGCGATGAAAACCACATACAACGCGATGGCGGTATAAGCGCCGTGTTTGATTGAAGTGAGGATGGCAGTGGCCATGATTGAAGCTCCGGGACGTGTCTGTTTCAGGCGCCCAGAATGCTTGAAGTTGCGCGGGTTAAAAAACGATGGCTGGCGATTCAAAAGATCGATGGGGTTGATTATTTAAGAAGTTAATCGGGTTGATAGACCAACGCATTGGTCCTATTTACATCAATCCAAGTGGGAGCGAGCTTGCTCGCGAATAGGCCGTGAAAATCTGCACCAAGTCGACCCCATCTGTAATTTTCGTCCTACGTAACAGTAGGAATGCAACTGCGTTCACTGCGACCTCGCACCCTGGCGCGTCATCAACTTTTTAGCGACGATTCCTCCGATGTTTAAAGCCGTGTGAGTGGGTGAATCGACGCGCCGAGTTGACAGGGCGAGGTGCATGAGTGTCTTCTTTGGCACGCTGAAACATCTGTAACGAATTTGAGACTGTGACGACGTTTGCGCGTGGACGTAAGCGGTCATGCAAAAACGGCGTCAGCGCCAGATAGGCTCGTAACCTGTTGTTGCTGAGCATGGCGGTAGCGTTCCGCCCCGTGCCTTCAAGGAGATTTATATGATGATGGACCTTGCCGCGTTGCTCTCGCCCCAGAACCGGCGCCTGTTCAAGAGTGCTGGGCAAAATCAGAACCGGATCGACTTGCTCGCCAAAATGCAAAACGGCCAGCCCGTGCCCGACGCCAGCGAACAGGAGTAGCCCTCATGTTTGAAGCCGCTCGGTTTGGTGATGAAATATCGCACACTGGTGCCTTGGGAGGATTTCTCCTCGGCGCTGCGTTGGGCATTGCACTGGTGGCCACAGTTGCTATCGCCACCTTCACCTGTGGTTTTGGCGTTGCGCTTCTCGCAGGGATGGCAGCAGGCGTTGGAGGTAGCCTGCTCACTGCTGCGGGAGAAGCCTTGGGTAGTTTATTTTCGTCCCCTTCCGGCACGATCGTAACCGCTTCGCCCAACGTCTTCGTTAACAGTCGCCAAGCGGCGCATGTTGCCCAAAGTCTAGGCGCATGCAGCAAGCATCCGGGGGCGCCCGCGCAGGTGGCCGAGGGGTCCACCAACGTCTTCATCAACGGCACCGCGGCGGCGCGCAAAAAAGACAAGCTCACCTGTGGCAGTACCATCTCCAGCGGCTCGGATAACGTATTCATTGGCGGCGGTACCTACCGTTATTTACCCGTCGACGATGAAATTCCAGGCTGGTTGCGCACAACCGTTGATGTACTGATGGCGGTGGCCGGTGCTGCCGGCGGCATTGCCCAACTGATCAAGCAAGGCACCCAGGCAGGCATGAAAGCAGTCATGCCGTGCGTTATGAAGTTCACCGCAGGTTTTGTCGCGGGCGAAGTCGCCAGCCGATATGTAGTGGGCCCCGCCATTGAGCGTGCGGTCGGTGGTCATGCAGGCAACCCTGTTGATCTGACCACAGGCCGTAAATTCATCCCCGATGAAGTCGATTTCAGCCTGCCCGGTTTGATGCCAATTGAGTGGTCGCGGTTTTATGCAAGCGATCTGGCCGTAGACAGCATTTTGGGTCGCGGCTGGATCCTGCCTTGGGAACAGAGCCTGCGCCGCAAAGGCAGCTTCGTTTACCTCAGCGATAATCAGGGTCGAACCGTTCCTTTCGTGAATGTCGAACCGGGCCAGCGGATCTATAACCCCCATGAACAGGTTTATCTGGTCTGCACCGAGGGCGGGCATTACCTGCTGCAAACCCTCGACAACATCTTCTTCTACTTTGGCGAAGTCCCGGACGACAACACGCCCGCGCCGATCCAGCGCATCGAAAACGCCCTGGGGCATTTTCTGCATTTCGCCTACACCGTCGACGGTTCGCTCACTGACATCAGTGCCACTGGCGGCGTGCGCGTTCATCTGGAATATGACAACCCGCTGGGACGCCTGACCGACGTCAAACGTGTGGTCGAGAACCTGGGCGTCGAAACCCTCGTTCAGTACCGTTACGACGACAACGGTCAGCTCACCGAAGTGATCAACCGCAACGGTGATTCCATGCGCCGTTTCAGCTACGCCGACGGCGTGATGGTCAGTCACAGCAACGCGCTGGGCCTGAGCTGCAACTACCGCTGGGAAACCCTTGACGGTCAGCCCCGCGTGGTGGAGCACTGGACCAGCGACGGCGAGCACTTTCATTTCCGTTATGACTTCAAGAACCGGACTTCCTGGGCGGTTGACGTCTTGGGCCGTGAGCTGGAAGTGCACTACAACGAGGATCATCGCATTGTTGCGAGCCGTGACTACGGTGGCGAGCGTTACGCGCTCGAGATCGATGAAACCGGAAACATGACCGGGCTGACGCTCCCCGATGGCAACCATCTGACGCTCAAGTACGACGAATATTCGCGACTGGTTGAGGAGTCGGACCCGCTCGGCCGGACCATCAGCTACAGCTATCACCACCTGACAACGCTGGTTTCGTCGGTCACTTACCCAGACGGCAGCACCTGGAAAGCCCGTTACGATAAAAAAGGTAATCTCATCGCAGAAGTCGATGCACTCGGCCACAAAACCGAGTACCTCAACAGCGAAGACGGCCTGCCGCACACGATTATCGACGCGACCTACAAGTCGAAATATCTCTGGTGGAACACGTTCGCTCAGGTCGAGCGTTTTCAGGATTGCTCCGGCAAAAGCACCTTTTACACCTACGACGACAGGTCCCACCTGATCGCCATGACAGATGCGCTGAACCAGACCACACGGCTTGAGCGCAAACCCGACGGCGAAGTGCTGCGCATTGAGCATCCGGATGGTACGACTGAGTCGTTTACCTACAACGCCATTGGCCAGGTGCTGACGCACACCGATGGCAAGGGACAGACCACGCGCTTGCTGCGTACTGCACGCGGTTTGCCAAGCAGCCGACAGGATGCAAAGGGACAACGCATTCGCTATGAGCACGACAAAGCGATTCGGCTGACCGCGCTGGTCAACGAAAACAATGCGACTTATGAGTTTGCCTACGATGCGTCGGATCGACTGATCGAAGAAAAGCGTATCGACAATCTGACGCGTCGGTTCACCTACAACTTGGGTGGGTATCTGACGCGCTTGGATGAAATCGGCTACGGCGACAGGGTGGAGCGGCCGCAGCGCAGTACTGAATTTGAACGCGATGTCATTGGACGGTTGCTGGCCAAGGTCAATCAGGATGCGCGGCAGGATTACAGTTATGACGAGGGAGACCGGCTGTTGTCGATTGAGCGGTTGCCTACCTCGGTTGGTAAGAAGCTTGGCATTGGCGAAGAGAAACTGGAGTTTGCCTACGACCTGCTGGGCCGGTTGATCAAAGAAACCACATCGCAAGGCGCGCTGGCCTACGAATACGATCCGCTCAGCAATCTGACCACGCTGACACTGCCGACTGGTCAGCACCTGAATCATCTGTACTACGGCAGCGGCCACCTGCACCAACTCAACCTCGACGGTTTGCTCCTCAGCGACATGGAGCGCGATGACCTGCATCGAGAGGTTTATCGCACGCAAGGTAAGCTCACCAGTTGTTTTGGTTACGATGCGATGGGGCGCAAGAGCTGGCAGTTTGCATCGACTATTCCGGCGGAAAAGCTGTCGCAGATCCACAACCCCGGCAATAACACCCTGCTGATCGAACACGCCTACAACCCTATCCACCGCCGCTACCACTACGATCCGGCTGGCGAACTGACCCGCACCCTCGACAAACTACGCGGCGAGATCAAATACGAATATGAAGCGAACGGCCAGCTGCACAGTCGTGATACTGGCCGCTTGGTTGATAGCGAAGAGTTCCGGTACGACTCTGCGGCCAACCGGCTGAACTTCAACACCAGCCAGTTTGATCAGGTGAAAGACAACCGCATCAAGCAATGGCGCGATCAGGAATATGCTTACGACGCGTGGGGCAACCTGATTGAAAAACGGTCAGGGTTAACCAAGCTGCAGACGTTTACCTACGACTGCGAAAACCGGCTTGTGCGTGCGGAAACTATGGTTAACAGCCAGGTACACAGCGTTGGCACGTATCGGTATGACAGCTTGGGTCGCCGAGTTAAGAAGACGTCCGAGATTGCAGGCCAAACCGAGCACAAGCAATTCCTCTGGCAAGGTTTGCGCCTGCTGCGTGAGGAAACGCCGGCGCAGAGTAGCCTCTATATTTACGAGCCGGGCAGCTATGCGCCACTTGCCCGGGTCGACCAAAACGAGGGTAAGCCAGAGCAAAAGCTCTACTACTTCCACACCGACCAGATCGGCACGCCGCTGGAGATGACGGATGTGGATGGCCAGATTGTTTGGCAGGCGACCTACAAGGCGTGGGGTGAGATCGAGTCGCTTGCGGTGGATGAAGTTGAGCAGAACCTACGTTTCCAAGGTCAGTACTTTGACGAAGAAACCCACCTGCACTACAACACTTTCAGGTATTACGATCCGGAGGTGGGGCGGTTCATTACTCAAGATCCCGTGGGGCTGTTTGGCGGAGAAAACCTATACACGTATGCCCCAAGCCCTTTAGGGTGGGTCGATCCACACGGTTTATCACCGAGCCAACTACTTGCATCCGCAATGGCTAAGGCGGGCAGCGTAGTGCCTAGTGGTTACGCTGCTCATCACCTTATCCCAACCAACGTGCTAAAAAGATCTAATCTGATACAAGAAGCAATGAAGAGAGGCATCTACAATCCAAATGGGGCCAGCAATGGTGTAGGACTTCCGACTAGTGCTGCGGAATCTTTGGCATCAGGGAAGCCTCTACATAGCGGTGGGCATTTAGGATCTTACTATGAAGCTGCGCGCACTAGATTGCTGATCTCAGAGCAAAAAGTCGGGGATCTTGCTAAGGCTTCTGATAAGCAAATTCTCAGAAAAATTGGAGCAGTCGAACGAAGCATGAGGATGAGTTTAGGGGCTGATGAGCTGCGCCTGCAAAATACTGACTTAAGGCCTAAAGGAAGCCGTTCAACTTGCTAAAGGTGAAACTATGAAATATTTTATTCTTCGCCATGAAGATATAAATGGCAGGTTTATCGACGGAGATGTGGAGTTTTCTCCACCTCTAACTAATTATTATCAGGTCGGCAAGGAGGTTTTGCCGGCTGAAACTAAGATTCGACTAACGTTAGACAGGCGAGTAAAGAAAATAGATTCTGATTTCTTTCTGACCAGTTGCGGAGCCTTTTTTATCTCTGCTGCAATGAGAAAGGTTTTAGATGAATTTAAGACTTCCCTTGTCATTCATCCTGTAAATTTAATGTACCATGACGGTAAAGCGGTTGAAGCAGAATATTTCCTTATCCATCAAGACTTCAAGGTGAGATGTTTCGATTATCAGAATTCTGATTATTCAGGAAAAAACATGGTACTGGCGAAGCTTTCTCATGAAGAGCTATCGCCTGAATATCTAGCGCGAGGTATTAAAAAACTTTGTATTGTCGAGCGGCAAGCTGATAACAATGACTTTCTTTTCGTTGATCAGATAATATGGATTGATCCGCTTATTTCGGAGGCAGTGGTTGAAAGTGCAAAAAGAAATGGCGTTAAGCTGAATGTCCAACCGGCTTGCTAACTGGGCGCATCAGAACGCCTTACATCCAGAAGTAGTCGACAACCAACACGGAAGCTTCTAAACGGTCAGACTAATAATTATGATTGCGTACACACCTCACGCTGTGGGTCTTCTCACGCAAACTTTTCTCGTTCACACCCTCATAGCTCGATTCTTCGGATTATGGATCCGACCCGTCAGGCGAGTTAAGTCGTACGCTCGACAAACTGCGGCGTGAGATTAAATACCGATATGCAACAACCAGCTGCAAAGTCTCGGTACAGCCAAGCTCGTCGACAGCGAAAAGCTAAGACGTCACTGCAGCCAACCGGTGAACCTCAATGCCAGCAGGTTGATCAGGCGAAGAACAACCGGAGAAAGCGCTTGCGCCATCAGGAATATGCCTACGGTACGTGCGGCAACCTGATTGAGAAGCGGGCCGGGCTGGGGAAACTGCAAACGTTTACGTAAGCCTGCGAAAACCGGCTTGTGCGCGCGGAAACGATGGTTAACAGCCAAGTGCACAGCGTCGGCACGTATCGGTATGACAGCTTGAGTCGCCGAGTTGGGAAGACGTCCGAGATCGAGGGCCAAACCGAGCACAGGCAGTTCCTATGGCAAGGCCTGCGGATGCTGCGTGAGGAAACGCCGGCGCAGAGTAGCCTCTATATTTACGAGCCGGGCAGCTATGCGCTACTTGCCCGGATTGACCAAAACGAGGGTGAGCCAGAACAAAAGCTCTACTACTTCCACACCGACCAGATCGGCACGCCGCTGGAGATGACGGATGTGGATGGCCAGATTGTCTGCCAGGCGACCTACAAGGCGTGGGGTGAGATCGAGTCGCTTGCGGTGGATGAAGTTGAGCAGAACCTACGTTTCCAAGGTCAGTACTTTGACCAAGAAACCCACCTGCAACAACACTTTCAGGTATTACGATCCGGAGGTGGGCCGGTTTATTGCGCAGGACCCAATTGGGTTGGCGGGTGGGGATAATCTTTACAAATATGCCCCTAATCCAACAGGGTGGTTGGACCCTCTTGGGTGGATTACTTATAACGCTATGCCGAGCATTGCAGGGTTCCAGAAGCACCACATTACTCCACAACAGCTATCTGGACATGGCGCTATCAGGTCTGCGGGGATGAACATTCATAAGACAGGAAATATAATCTATTTACCCACTGACGCTGAATATCATCCCACAAGAACAATTCACAGAGGATCTCACGCCCAATACACCGCTTCGGTTGAGCAAAAGCTTGATATGGTGCATGACTATGGTCAGAGGAATGGATGGACAAAAGAGCGATACAGTAAGGCGGTCGACAGCGTGATTGCTGATGAGCGAAAAGGTCTGCGATCTGGAAAAACAATGCTCAATAAGAATTCAGTTAGGGGAACTACCTGTGGTTAAGACTTTTATTATGCAAATATCGGATACCTATCCGGAAAGTTACTGGTTCAAGAGTAAGGTCTTGACGGGGCAAGATTCGATAGAACTAAAGACTGGCACTGAGGTGAATGGTAATTGGGCCTTAGAGTTTCGCTTAGACAAGCGCGTAAGTTTAGATAGGGTTCTGGGATTTGACTTTCTTTTCAGCGATGGTCCTAATTTTATTAGTCCTAGGCTTTACGATATTTTAGTAGGGTCCAACATTTCTGGCTTGCAGTACATTGATGCCGATATATATATCGAAGGTAAGAAATATAAGGGTTATAAAGTCTTAAACATTACAAATAGGTTGGCAGCTTTTGATGCGGAAAATTCAAGGTGTGAGCCTTTGTTGAGTTATATTTCCGATGGTCCAAAAAAATACACGGAGATTGTGCTTAATAAAGACATTTCTCCGGCTGTTGACATGTTTCGGGCGGAAGAGGATTTTACGGTCATGCTGGCAGTTGAGCGGGTGAAGCTGCTGTTCGAATCAAATCAAATAGTTGGTGTTCAATTTAAAGATCGCATGGTACAGAACAGTTTTTGAATAGTAATGCGTCACAACCAACAGCGCTCTGACGGGCTAGGGTAGCTGCAGCTTGGACGGGCATATGAGGTGGGTTGATGAAATCGGCCACGGCGATAGGGCGGAGCAGCTGCAACGAAGTATGGAATTAAGGTGAATCAGGATGCACGGCAGGACAACGCCTACGACGAAGCCGATCGGATGCCTGCGGCTAACTGAGGAATCATCAATGAAAAGCTTTGTCGCATCTACTATAAGAAGTTATGAAGAAAATGGAGTTATGACCATTGGCTTAGGCGATCATCCCGAAAACCCTTCAAACTTCATCATCATTACGCGCTTGGATGATGAAGATAACGCTACCGTGGATGATGGTATCGGGCTTCTAACAGATGAAGCTAAATATGAGAGATCTAACGCGATAGAAAAAATCTCCTACCACTCCGATAGGTTGGAATTAGTAGTTAGACCTGAATTTGCGGAATTCTTCGGGGCGAGAACCCATGTGGCTAAGTTTTTTCAAGATAGGGATCACTCGCAAAATCAAAAATCTGCATTGAAGCACGCGCTGCAGGATATGTTTTGCGGAAGTCATGTCGAGTTATCGTTGTGAAGAATACGGAGTAATTTGAACTGTATTTCACGTGCATCGTCGCCGGCACGCTCACTGACATCAGTGCTACTGGCGGCGTGCGCGTCCAATTGGATTACTACATCTGCTGGGCCGCTTGACCGACGTCAAACGCGTGGTCGACACTTGGCCGTTGAAACCCTCGTCCAGTATCGGTACGACAACGACAGTCAGCTCACCCATGCGTCGTTTCAGCTACGCCGACGGCGTGATGTCAGTCACAGCAACGCCCCGGGCCTGAGCTGCAACTACCGCCGGGAAACCCTTGACGGTCAGCCGCGCGTGATGGAGCACTGGACCAGTGACGGCGAGCACTTTCATTTCCGTTACGACTTCAAAAATCGGATTTCCTAGGCGGTTGACGTCTTGAGCCGCGGGCTGGAGGTGCACTACAACGAAGATCATCGCGTCTTCGCCAGCCGTGACTACGGTGGCGAACGTTACGCGATCGAGATCGATGACAACGGCAACATGACCGGACTGACGCTGCCAGATGGCAACCGTCTGACATTCAAGTACGACGAATACGCGCGTCTGGTTGAAGAGACTGATTCGCTTGGTCGGACCGTCAGCTACAGCTATCACCAGCTGACTACGCTGGTCTGGTGGTTCCAGAGCCGCTGCAAACTGTGGATAAATAAAATGCTCTCCGAAAAGGTTGTTAACTTTTGTAAGGCCCAAGGTTGGTGGTTCGATGATGCGAGCCCTGAATATGAAGTAGAACTCCAAAAATTAGGAGTGGACGTGTCGTCCGACTTTGCAGAATTTTACCTTCACGTGGAGGACGGTCCGACCTTTATCCAAAAGGGAAAAGAGATATACCAAGTGTGTTGGTTTTCTAAGAATTCTAATTATGATCTTGCTTTAAAGCGAGCACATGAAACCCTCAACCTTCCTAAGGAGTATCTTCCTTTGGACAGCTTTGAAGGTGAAGGGGGCTTTTTCTATAATAAAGTCAGCGGCGAGGTGGTGGAGTTGTCACTGGGGCAAGATCTGATTGACTTTACGCAAGGAAAATTAAAGCCGCAGTGGTCAAGTTTTAATAAATTCCTAGAAATGTATTTTGGTCTGATTTGATTTTTTGGGTTGTGCAGTAATTCAGTGGTCAGGTGGACAGTAGCCTTGACCACTTTTTTTCGAGTTTAGATAACAGCCGGGGTAAAAAACATTAAATCCACTTGTTATTGCGGGTAACGAAATGCCTATAGTGTGTAAAAGAGGACTGACCGCGAGTGATATAGCTCAAGTTGAATTGGAGCTAGGCAAGTCTTTTCCAGTGGAGTACCGCATTTTTTTGCAAAAAATGAATGGCTTTTTTATAGCGGCTCCCGATTACGTAGAAATCCATCTGAGCTCGGTCGAAGAGGGATTCATTAGCTTTGATCGGCTATTTGGGTGGCTCCCTGAAGAAGAATGCAACAATGTGGTGGCGTTCAATAAAGAATTTATTGAGGAGCTTGCTTTCCTCAACAGCGCCATCGCGATCGGCGAGGATGGTGGGGGTAATCCTTATGTGATTGTCTCTGACTCTGACTCTGACAGGAATGGTGTCTATTACTGGGATCGAACTCACCTGCATGAAGGCGAATCTACTAAAAATGCGGATTTTCCAGAGAGGAATGATAGCGGAAGCCTCTTCTTTATTACGTCGAGCTTAGGAGAATTCTACAGATTGATTTCTCATCAGTTAGGGGGATATCCGGTCAGTTTAGAAGTAGTTTAGATCCTTATGAAAAACTCGGATTCCAACTCGGCTGACTACTTAACAAATATCGAGCTCTGAGTTGGCCATACGCACCTGAATCACCTGTGCTACGGCAGCGGCCACCTTCACCAACTCAACCTCGACGGTCTGCCGATTAGCGACATGGTCGCAAGGCTGCCTTCGCGAGCAAGCTCGCTCCCACAAGAACAGAGTCTGAAGCCGACAGAGCGGCGGCAGGGCAAGATGAGGAATGATTAGCCGATTAGCATCGCCCCTTGAATCCAATGCACAAAAAAATCCCCATCACTTATCCAGCATACGGGGATCAAAGGGGAGGAATTCAGCGCTTTCGCGAACAAGCTCGCCGGCACTTGATGCATGGCCTGACACGCAATGGTCAGTGGGTCGCATCAACCTGTAGAAGACGAAGTTGCTCGCGAAAGCGTTTTCCGATTATCAAAAAGTTGCAGTTCACATGAGGTTCTTACAAATCCATTCCCCGGCAACGATACGTTCGTTAACGGGGAATGGATTCACTTCGAATTTCCATTCATTGTTGAATCTTGTGATCCAGAGCGGCGTAGAAGTTGGCGCTTTGTTGCAGGTACTTCGGGGTGTAACTCTGGGTCGAGCTGACTTTTTTGTCGGTCGCTTCGACACTGGCACTGGCAGGCAATGCAACGGTAGCGGAGATGGCGGACGCGGCGATGATGGAGAAGATATTGAAGTTCATGGTGGGTACCTCGCTGTGGTGTGTCGTTTCAAGTCTTGACCGTCGTGGCCGTGGAATGAAAGTTACGCCCGAGGATGTTCTGGAAAAAATCTTTTCTGGCACTAGCCCTTATCACCTGAATTGATACAGGCCCAGAGCCCTTGAAAATCAAGGGATGGGCCTGCGTCAAAGCGTCACGGGGTTTCAGTGTGCGGTGAGGAAATGGAAGTCGGACGGCGAATCGAAGTCGACTTTCTGCACGGTGTCGCCCAGCAGACCGGTTTTCGGGTCAACGCGGACGGTCACGATCTGGTTGCTTTTCTGGTTGGCGATCAGCACGAAGTGGCCGCTAGGGTCGAAGGCGAATTCGCGAGGTTCCTTACCTTCCACGGTGCGACGCTGGACTTCCTTGAGCTGGCCGTTCGCGGCATCGATGCTGAACACCAGCAGCTCGTTCACTTCGCCACGGTTGGCAACGTAGAGGAACTTGCCATCCGGCGAAGGGTGCAGGCCACCCGCGGCACGGTTTTGCTGACCTTCCTTGTTGGCGAGGTCAACCAGTTGGGTCTGCTTGAACACGCCGTCGTGATAATCAAACACCGCGACCTGGGCGCTCATTTCCATCGTCAGCCAGGCGTGCTTGCCGTCTTTGCTGAAGGTCAGGTGGCGCGGACCGCTGCCCGGTGGCAGGTCGACTGAAGGCACTTTCGCCGGCTTCAGCGGCTGAGGCTGTTTGGCGTCGTAGTTGAAGACAAACATCTTGTCAGCGCCCAGGTCCATGGCGATCAGGTACTTGCCGTCGGGCGTGGGTACCGCCGCGTGAACGTGGGACGAAGCCTGACGCTCCGGATTCACCTTGCTCGCTTCGTGGGTCGTGGTCTGCACCACAGGCGCCAGTTTGCCGTCCTTGCCGACCGGCACCACCGCCAGCACGCCACCCGGTTGCGGGTGGACGGCGTAGTTGGCGACGAAGAGGAAACGCCCGTCCAGGCTCAGGCTGGAATGGGTCGGCTCTTCGCCCTTGGTGTCGATCTGATTGAGGAACGACACCGCGTGGGTCTTGGGGTCGATAGCGTAGCTGCTGACCTTGCCGACGACGTCTTTCTGGCCCGGGCCGTTCTCGTTGACCGCGAACATATGACGCTGGTCTTTGGAGAGCGTCAGCCAGGACGGGTTGTCGCTCTTGATCACCTGATGCGGTTTGGCGTCGAGCTGGCCGGTCTGGGTGTTGAAGCCGAAGCGGTAAATGCCTTCGCTGGCGCCGGCGGTATAGGAACCGACCAGTACGTCGTAATCAGTCATGGGTTTGGCCTGAACGGAGAGCGCGGAAAGGCTGCTGGCGAGCGCTAACCACGGCAGAAGTCTGGGAGTCATTGGGCTGTTCTCTTTTTGGAGTTGTTGGCGCGCCGTGCACGCAGATGGTCACCGGCTATGACAGCGTATTGCGTAGAGTAGTTGCCGAGTGGGTGCTGTGAAACTGCGGGGACATGGCGCTTGGCGGGGCTGGATTGATTTATGGTTGGGCGTCGCGCGCCCGGGGACAGATTGGTTTACGGTGAAGCGTTGTAAATAAATCAGTCCCCTCGATATTCACTGCAGCCCAATAGTGCGCGGTTACTCCTGCTCGCCCTCTTCATCGTCATCCTCGTCACTCGCCGCAATCCCTTGCAGCACGACAATGCGGTGGTCGGCGTTGCCGTCGTTGATGACCCAGCTTTGCAACGCGGCATCGAATTCGGCGGCGTCGATCTGCGCCAGGGAGAAGCGCCAGACCTTGCGCTCGCGGCCGTCCATGCTTTCGATCTGGAGCATTTCATCGAGGGTGAATTCGAAAGCGTGCAGGCCGTCGATTTCGATCATGCTCTGGGCGGTCAGCGCGGTCTGGAGTTCAGTGCGCAGGGATTGCGGTGTGGTGGTCATGGCAGTGGTTCGCATCAGTGAAAGCGCGAATGATAGGTGAAAAGACGCCGAAGCGCTGGCCTCGGCGTCTGATGACCGCAGGGTCAGTCCTGAACCGCTTCTTTCACGTAGTAGCGCGACGGGATACCCCAGACGATCAGCGCGATGGCCAGCACGCTGACGGCGAATAACGCGAACAGCGCCGGGGTCGCCGTGCCGGTGAGGTCCTTGATGCGGCCGACCATGAACGGCGCGATGATCCCGCCCAGTTGCCCGAGGGAGTTGATCAGCGCGATGCCCGCAGCGGCAGCAATGCCGGTGAGGAAGCGCGGCGGGATGGTCCAGAAGATCGGCATCCAGGCGATGATGCCAGTCATGATCATGGTCATGCCGATCATCAGCGGCACCAGTTGCCCGGGAAACAACGCACAGACCAGATAGCCCGCCGCGGTCAGCGTCGCGCAGCCCGCCATGTGCCAGCGGCGCTCGCCGTGGCGGTCGGAACTGGCGCCGATCAGCAGGTTGCCGATCACCGCGCCCACGTACGGAATCACTGTCAGCAGACCAATATTCAGGGTGTCGGTCACGCCAGCGGTTTTGATCATCTGCGGCATCCAGAACAACAGCCCGGTCAGCGCCATGACCAGACACAGGTAAATGCCTGACATCACGTAGGTGGTCGGGTGTTTCCAGATGTCTTTGACGGTCTGCTTGACGACGGGCTGGGCCTCTTTCGCCATGCGCGCCAGCACCACCTGTTTCTCCTGATCACTGAGCCAGGTGGCGTCTTCGATACGGTCCTTGACCAGCCAGAACACCACGGCGCCGAGCAGGATGGACGGGATGCCTTCGATCAGGAACAGCCAGCGCCAGCCGGCCAGGCCCATGACACCGTCGAAGTGACCGAGGATCAGCCCGGCAATCGGACCGCCGACGATCCCGCACAGGCAGATGGAGCTTTTGAAGTAGGAGTTCACCCGCGCCCGATGTGAGCCCGGATACCACTGGGTGAAGAAGTACAGCACACCGGGGACGAAGCCGGCTTCCATCACGCCGATCAGAAAGCGCAGCGTGTAGAACCAGAATTCGGTCTGCACGAACATCATGCAGGCGGACGCGATGCCCCACGAGACCATAATCCGCGCGATCCAGATCCGCGCGCCGATCTTGTGCAGCAGCACGTTGCTTGGCACTTCGAACAAAAAGTACCCGACGAAGAACAGGCTCGCGCCCAGGCCGTAGACGGTTTCGCTGAAACCCAGGTCGCTGGCCATCTGCAGCTTGGCGAAGCTGATGTTGACGCGGTCGAGATAGGCAAACAGGAAACAGGCGATGAACAACGGCACGATTCGCCAGCTCACCTTGCGGTAGATGCTGTCCTCGAGGGCGTCGGCATCAAGGCGTTCCAGCGGGATGGCAGTGGCGGTCATGGGTCGCACCTCGTTTTGTTTTTATGGGTGTCGTATCGAGCGCAGCAGCCAGCCACTGTAGGAGTGAGCTTGCTCGCGATAGCCAAATTCCGGTCACCCCTTTCAGTGACTGGATCACCGCTTCGCGAGCAAGCTCACTCCTACAGGATTTCTGCAGCGCGGCGGACCACCACGCGTGCAGTCCTGGCCATTCAAGCGTTCCGCAAGGGCCGGACATCAAAGCTGCTTGATGCCACCCGGCCGGAAAACCGCCTCGGCCGGCGCAATGCCGTTGATCAACGGCGCGCCAAACTCATGCTGGCTGATCTCGAACTTGTCCCCCGGCTGCGTCTTGATGCCATCGGCAAACGACAGCGTCGCGGTGCCGAAGAAATGCACATGCACATCCCCCGGCCGCAGGAACTGGGCGTATTTGAAGTGGTGGTATTCGAGGTTTTCCAGGCTGTGGCACATGTTGGCCTCGCCGCTCAAGAACTCCTTTTCCCACAGCACTTGCCCGTCGCGATGGATGCGGCTGGTGCCCGCCAGGTTCTGCGGCAGATCGCCGACCCGCAGCTCCGGGCCGAAGGAGCAGGCGCGCAGCTTGGAATGGGCCAGGTACAGGTAGTTCTTGCGCTCCATGATGTGATCGGAGAATTCGTTGCCGATGGCGAAACCCAGGCGGTAAGGCTTGCCGTCGTGACCGATCACGTACAGGCCGCTCAGCTCAGGCTCTTCGCCGGCGTCTTCGGAGAAGGGCGGCTGCGGGAACGACTCGCCCGGACGGATGACGATGCTGCCGTCGCCCTTGTAGAACCACTCCGGCTGCACGCCCGGCTGACCGGCCGCCGGTTTGCCGCCTTCCAGGCCCCACTTGAAGATGCGCATGGTGTCGGTCATGCCCGCTTCGTCATTGCCCTGCTGGTGCATTTTGTCCCGCGCCGACGCGCTACCTAAATGGGTCAGGCCAGTGCCGCTGACCAGCAGGTGCGCGGGATCAGGGTGATCCAGCGGCGGCAGGATCATCAGATCGGCACGCAGCTGCGAGTAATCGTGGTTATCCCCCAGGCCCAGGCTGTCGACCTGCTCGGCGAGGGAGATCTTCTTGTCGATGGCCGCCAGGGCCAGGTCACGAGTGCTGGTGGCGCCCTGGATTTCGCGCACCAGCGGACCGTCCACCAGACCAACGCGACGCTGGCCGTTGCCCAGTTCGAACTGTACTAAATGCATGGGGTTCTCCTGTTTGGGGTCTACACGGCCACTCAACAGAGTGGCCTGAGGTTAACGAGAGCCGCGCGCGCTGGCGGCGAATTTCGATTCGGGCAAGGCGTGCTTGCGTTCCAGAACACGGTAGACCACGCCGGTCAGAATCAGGCCGCAGATCATCACGCCCGAGAGGAAGTACAAGCCGCTGGCCAGATTGCCCGTCAGTTCTTTCAGCCAGCCGATGACGAAGGGCCCGATGTAGCCGCCCAGATTGCCCACCGAGTTGATCAGCGCAATGCCCGCCGCGGCACTGGCGCCGGCGAAGAAACGACCGGGCAGTGTCCAGAACACCGCCGTGCAGGAAAACAGCGAGAACGCCACCAGCGACAGCGCCGCCAGTTGCAGCACCGGCACGGTCAGGCATGCGCTGAGAAACAGACCGATGGCGCCGATCACATACAGCACCGCCAGATGACCATAGCGGTCATTGAGCCGATCGGAACTGCGCGGGACGATCAACAGGCCGACGATGCCGAAAATATAAGGTACGGCAGAGATGAAGCCCGTGGTCAGGTCGCTGCCGCCAAACTGTTTGATCAGCGTCGGCAGCCACAGGCCGAGGCCATAAATGCTCAGCGTGACGGGGAGATAAAACAGCGCCAGCAGCAGAACGCGTTTGTCTTTGAGAGCATGCAATGGGTTGCCGTGGCGGGTCTGGCCGTATTCTTCCAGGTCTTTTTTCAGCTCGCCGGCGAGCCATTGTTTCTCGACCGGATCCATCCACTTCACGTCCTTCGGGCCATCAGGCAACCAGCGCAACACCGGCAAGGTGAGCAGAATCGCCGGCGCGCCGATGCACAGGAACAGCCACTGCCAGCCGTGCAGACCGGCCACGCCTTCCATGCCGAGCAAACCGCCGGAAATCGGGCCGGTGATCATCATCGCGATGGGTTGGGAAAGGATGAACAGGCCGAGGATCTTGCCGCGATGGCGGACCGGAAACCATTGGGTGATGTAGTACAGAACGCCGGGGAAGAAGCCCGCCTCGGCCGCGCCGAGCAGAAAGCGCATGACATAGAAGCTGGTCGGGCCCTGGACGAAGGCCATGCCCATGGTGATCGCGCCCCAGGTGAGCATGATCCGCGCGAACCAGCGCCGCGCGCCAAAGCGTTCGAGCATCAGGTTGCTGGGGATTTCCAGCAGGAAGTAGCCAATGAAGAACAGGCCGGCGCCCATGCCATAGGCCGCGTCACCGATGCCGACGTCCGCGCCCATGTGCAGCTTGGCGAAGCCGACGGCGGAGCGATCCACATAAGCGATCAGGTAGAGCAGGATCAGAAAGGGAATGAGTTTCAGGGTGATGCGACGAATAAGCCTGAGTTCCTGGCTCATGGATGCGGTCCTCATTGTTTTTGTTATGGAAGCCTGCGGGGATCGCCTCTGCCTTCGTGTGCGCATTGCTGCGGATGAAGCCGGCAGGGTCGTCCCTCGGTTGAGATCGACTATATAGTATTACTATTTAAGACTACAACTCTTCCACTCGCGACATTTTCGGCCTATTTTAGTCAGCACCTGCAGCCTTTAGTCTTACAAATAAAGCCTAACAATAAGAGTGCCGATTTATGTCTGATTCCGCCAAGAAACCCGTGCTGCGCTCCGCCCAGTGGTTCGGTACCGCCGACAAGAACGGCTTCATGTACCGCAGCTGGATGAAGAACCAGGGCATCGCCGACCATCAGTTCCAGGGCAAGCCGATCATCGGCATCTGCAACACCTGGTCCGAACTCACCCCCTGCAACGCCCACTTCCGCACCATCGCCGAACATGTCAAACGCGGCGTGATCGAAGCCGGTGGTTTCCCGGTTGAATTTCCGGTCTTCTCCAACGGCGAATCGAACCTGCGCCCGACCGCCATGCTGACCCGCAACCTGGCGAGCATGGACGTTGAAGAGGCCATTCGCGGCAATCCCATCGACGGCGTGGTGCTGCTGACCGGTTGCGACAAGACCACCCCTGCCCTGTTGATGGGCGCTGCCAGCTGTGACATCCCGGCCATCGTCGTCACCGGCGGGCCGATGCTCAACGGCAAGCACAAGGGCAAGGACATCGGCGCCGGCACCATCGTCTGGCAGATGCACGAATCCTATAAAGCCGGGCAGATCAGCCTCGACGAATTCCTCTCCGCCGAATCCGGCATGTCGCGCTCGGCCGGTACCTGCAACACCATGGGTACCGCTTCGACAATGGCGTGCATGGCCGAAGCGCTGGGTACGTCGCTGCCGCACAACGCGGCGATTCCTGCCGTCGATTCACGCCGTTACGTCCTGGCGCACATGTCCGGCATGCGGGCGGTGCAAATGGTCAACGAAGACCTGCGGCTGTCGAAAATCCTGACCCGCGAAGCCTTTGAAAACGCCATCCGCGTCAACGCAGCCATCGGCGGTTCGACCAACGCGGTAATCCACCTAAAAGCCATCGCCGGTCGCATCGGCGTGGACCTGGAACTGGACGACTGGACCCGCATTGGTCGCGGCACGCCGACGCTGGTGGACCTGCAGCCTTCCGGGCGCTTCCTGATGGAAGAGTTCTACTACGCTGGCGGCCTGCCTGCGGTGTTGCGTCGTCTCGGCGAGAACAACCTGATTCCCCACCCCGACGCCTTGACCGCCAACGGCAAGACGCTGTGGGAAAACGTGCAGAATTCGCCGATCTATGGCGACGACGAAGTGATCCGCGCCATCGACAATCCGCTGGTGGCCGATGGCGGTATCTGCGTGCTGCGCGGCAACCTAGCGCCGCTGGGTGCGGTGCTCAAGCCGTCCGCTGCCACGCCTGCGCTGATGAAGCATCGGGGTCGCGCGGTGGTGTTCGAGAACTTCGACATGTACAAGGCGCGCATCAACGATCCGGATCTGGACGTGGATGCCAGCAGCATTCTGGTGATGAAGAACTGCGGGCCGAAAGGTTATCCGGGCATGGCCGAAGTTGGGAACATGGGTCTGCCGGCCAAGCTGCTGGCCCAGGGCGTAACCGACATGGTGCGGATTTCCGATGCGCGCATGAGCGGCACGGCGTATGGGACTGTGGTTTTGCACGTGGCGCCCGAAGCAGCAGCGGGTGGTCCGTTGGCAGTGGTGCAGGAAGGTGACTTCATCGAACTGGATTGCGCAACCGGCCGCCTGCACCTGGACATCCCGGAAGCGGAACTGGCCGCGCGTCTGGCTGACTGGCAGGAACCGCCACAGCTGCTGATTGGCGGATACCGTCAGCTGTACATCGATCATGTGATGCAGGCGGATCAGGGTTGCGACTTCGACTTCCTGGTCGGCATGCGCGGCTCGGAAGTGCCACGGCATTCCCATTGATTGAGAGCCATTGATTGCATGCGCCACGCCGCCGGCCCTGCGGAAGCGACCGGGGTGGCGCTCCACCTTGCTCGCGAATGCTGACTTCCAGCCGCTAGATGTCCAGCGGCTGGACTGGCGTCTTCGTGAGCAAGCTCACTCCCACAGGTCCTCGGCATGGCTCGAAATCTCGAGTCAGCCACGGTCTCGTGGGAGCGACCGGGGTGGCGCTCCACCTTGCTCGCGAATGCTGACTTCCAGCCGCTAGATGGCCAGCGGCTGGACTGGCGTCTTCGTGAGCAAGCTCACTCCCACAGGTCCTCGGCATGGCTCGAAATCTCAAGTCACCCACGGTCTCGTGGGAGCGAGGTTGCTCGCGAATACTGATTTTCCGCCACTAAAGATG